>JAGQZL010000100.1 GCA_020434915.1 Allomuricauda sp.
TGGACCGTATTGCAGAAGAATTTAAGGCACCCACTGAAAAGGTTTCCGGTTTGGTGGATTATTATGAAGGAAGCATCAACAAAAGTGGCTCTTTTGGCTATGCGTTGAGTGTGAACACGAATGCATCGGTTGCAGCGACCAATAAAATATTGAAAGCGGGAGGAACTGCGTACAAGGCCATGACCGCCTTCAAAGCAGGAAAGGTTGATTTTCCAGCTGGATCCTTTGTGGTTTCCGGAGACAAGGCACTGATGGAATCCTTGGCCGATGAATACGGGTTGGAATTCACAGGTTTGATGGCCAAACCAGAGGTTCAGCTCACCAAAATACACTTGCCAAAAGTGGGATTGTACAAGTCTTGGGTGGCCAATATGGATGAAGGATGGACCCGTTTCGTGATGGACGAGTACGAATTTGATATGGACACCCTTCACGATGCCGATATCAAAACTGTGGACCTTTCAAAATATGATGCGATCATTATTCCATCACAAAGACCCAGTTCCATTCTGCACGGAAACAGTGTTTTGGATATGCCCGAAAAATTTACGGGAGGTGTAGGCTTGGATGGTTCCATGGCGCTGAGCAGCTATGTGAAAAATGGGGGCACTTTGATTGCCTTTGATGAAGCCAGTGATTTTGTGATCGAACAATTCGGATTGCCCCTACGCGATGCAGTGGAAGGAGCGGACAGCAAGAATTTCTTCATTCCGGGATCATTGATCAAAACAGGAATAGACACCACCAACCCATTGGCTTTTGGCATGAAGGACACTGTGGCGGTTTCCTTTAACCGTAGCCGTGCTTTTGTGATCGATAAGCAGAACAAAACCGGCGAAGGAGGTAAAGAGGATATCAAAGATGCCCCCGCACCGGATGTGAAAGTGATTGCCACCTACGCAGCCAAAAACTTGCTGATGAGCGGTTGGGCCATGGGAGAAGAGCGTTACATTGCCAAAAAACCCGCCATGGTAGAAGCCAAATATGGCAAGGGATCTTGCGTGCTGTTTGCCTTTAGACCCCAATTCCGTGGGCAGCCAAGGGGCACCTATAAGTTGATTTTCAATGCCATTTACCAAGGCGCCTCCGAATAATCACAAGAAGTAACTGAATAGGAAAACCCCATCAATTTTGATGGGGTTTCTTTTTTACCTAAAAAGAATCGCAATTGCACCAATGGCAGTCACGATCAAAATAAAGCGCTTGTAGTTTTTCTCGTTGATTTTCTTCACCAGAACCACACCCAAAAACAGTCCAAAAAAGATAGCTGGCAGCAATCGTAAGTTAATGGTCAGGCTTTCCTCGGAAATGGTGTGCCACACCCAAATATGGAAGGGAAGTTTAAACAGGTTCGTGATTAAAAACAGCCAGGCAGCCGTACCCACAAATTCATTTTTTGGCAAGCGCATCGCCAAAAAGAAAATATTGGTAAAGGCTCCCGCCAAATTTCCGATCATGGTGCAGATTCCGGCCAAAATTCCAATAGAGCCAGAAAACAACCAATGGGAAGGGACTCTTTCAGATTTCCTCCGGTCCCACCAAACCAACATGCCCAAACTCAAAAAGATAACGATGACCATGCCCCACTTGAATTCTGTTTCGGGTAAATCCTTACCGATCAACACCCCGATCAAAATGCCCCAGATCATCCAGGGAATAAACTTCAAGATGTATTTCCACTGCGTATGCCGATTGTAATAGAGCACCGCAAAAACATCCCCCACCAACAAAAGCGGAATAAAAAGTCCTGTCGAGGCACGGGAACCAAAGGCCAATGCCATAAGGGTTACATTAAAAATGGACATGCCCTTCAGACCTGCTTTTGAGACTCCCATCAAAAAAACAGCGGTGGCAGCCATGGCCCAAGCGGCAACAGAGATATCTGAAAGGGAAAAAATCACAAATAAGGAAAATTTGTCATGTACAAAAGTAGCCCAAAAAAGCTATCTTTAGCACTTCAGCCAAACCAAACAAATGAAATTAGAGCTTTTAGATTACACCATTATTTTTGGGTTTTTTGCCCTTGTCCTTTTCATAGGAATTTACGTTTCCAAAAAATCCGGACAGAGCTCGGCCGAATACTTTCTATCTGGGCGTAGCATGCCTTGGTGGCTCTTGGGGCTGTCCATGGTCGCTACCACATTTTCTACGGACACTCCCAACTTGGTCACCGATTTGGTGCGCTCCAACGGGGTGTCGGGCAACTGGGGCTGGTGGTGCTTTTTGTTGACAGGGATGTTGACCGTTTTCGTGTACGCGAAGCTTTGGCGGAAATCCAATGTCAACACCGATTTGGAGTTTTATGCCATTAGATATGGAGGCAAACCCGCCAGTTTTTTAAGAAAGTTCAGGGCCATTTATCTAGGGGTATTTTTTAATGTGATCACCATGGCTTCCGTTACGTTGGCGGCCATAAAAATAGGAGGTGTTATGCTGGGGCTGGACCCGTGGGTAACCGTGGTAAGTGCCGGTCTAATAACTGTTATTTTTAGTGCCTTGGGGGGATTTAAGGGAGTGGTCTATAGTGACTTTTTCCTTTTTTTCATGGCCATGGCGGGTGCCATAGGAGCAGCAATTTATTTGGTGAACCTACCCGAAGTAGGCGGATTGCAAGCTGTTTTGGAAAACGAGAACGTAAAAGGAAAATTGAGCATACTTCCAGATTTCAACGATAAAAGAGCATTGATTACAGCATTGATCATACCCTTGGCAGTACAGTGGTGGAGTTCATGGTATCCTGGCGGAGAACCAGGGGGTGGAGGCTATATCGCACAGCGAATGTTGGCTGCCAAGAACGAGAACCATGCCATTGGCGCCACGTTCTTCTTTAACATAATGCACTATGCCTTACGCCCATGGCCATGGATTTTGGTAGCACTGGCTTCATTGGTGGTGTATCCGGACATTGCCAGTATCCATGAGGCATTTCCAAATGTAACCGAAGATAAATTGGGCCATGATTTGGCGTATTCCGCCATGATGACAAAATTGCCCACAGGTCTTTTGGGGGTGGTGTTGGCCTCATTGGTGGCCGCTTACATGTCCACCATTTCCACTCAGTTGAACTGGGGATCATCCTATATCGTCTATGACTTTTATAAACAACAAATAAACCCCAACGCCACGGAAAAACAGATGGTAAATGTGGGAAGATTGTCTACAGTCCTATTAATGGTTTTGAGTGCGTTTTTGGCCTTGGCCCTACAGGATGCTATGGGAGTGTTCAACCTATTGCTGTCATTTGGAGCTGGAACAGGACTTATCTTCATTTTGCGTTGGTTCTGGTGGCGAATCAATGCATGGAGTGAGATCACAGCGATGTTTTCCTCAGGTATTTTAGCTGTACTGCTGCAGACCACTTCATTGAAAGACGTTTTATTTGCCCCCGAAACCGGAGTGTTTCCAGAATGGGCCGATTTGCCATTCATTATGGTGGTGACTTCCATTATCTGGTTAACCGCCACGTTTGTGACCCAACCAGAAAGCAAGGAGGTACTACGAAGTTTCTATGTAAAAATTCAGCCAGGGGGCCCAGGCTGGTCCAAGGTGGTGGATGAAGCCCAAAAAGAGAATGTGGAAATCGTTAAGACCAATGAAAAATGGAGTGTGCCTTCAGGCTTGAAGGCGATGTTGGCAGGTGTAGTATTGATCTATTCCATTATGTTCGCAACAGGCTACTGGATCTATGGGGATTATTCGTTGGCCATAGGCCTTACAGCTTTGGTGGCCGTATCCGCGTTTGTACTATTAAAGGTATGGCGTGGAATGAAGAACGTGTTTTGATTAGATGACTTTTTTAGAGAGAATCAAAAACCATAAAAAAGAGACCTTTTTAGTTGTTATTATTTTGTTTTTTGGCATTGGGTTGATTCTTAAACTAAAGCAAGAAGAAGATTTAGATTATAATAGGAAACTTGGTATCGCAAAACTATTGAGAATCACAAATGGTTCAAATTCACATAAATGGGTTGATTACCAATTTTATGAGAATGGCAAATTAATTGAAACAAGTGACCCTCTGAGGGCTTCATGGCCAAATCACATAAGGGAGGGCAAACCCGTCATAAGAGCATTTTATCCTGTTGAGTTTGATCGAGAAAACCCCCAATACTCAAAAATTATAATAACCGAGAGACCATTAAAGCTTCAACAAGTATTAAAAGATCACATATCTGTTTATGGAAATGTATTACTGGCTTCTCCCGTATCAGATAATTATGTTGATCTAAGGATTGAATACAATTATCAAGGGGTGGATTTTAATTTCCGTACAAGATTGCATAAGGATAGTTTGCCATGCGGTAATGTAGAAAGTTGCAAAGAGTCACAAATTAAGTTACTTGTTTCCAAGCACTACCCAGAGGTAAATGACCTCTATTTTAAAAGCTACGACAGAAAAAATCTATTGGAACAATACAAACTTAATTAGCAAGGCCCATCAATCGGGCCACATACTTGCCCACCACATCAAACTCCAAATTGACCGTTGTACCAACTTCATAGGTGTGGAAACGGGTATGTTCATGGGTGTACGGGATAATGGCCACGCTGAAACCCTCTTTTTTGGAGTCCACCACAGTCAAGCTCACCCCATCCACCGTTATGGAACCTTTCTCAATGGTCACGTTGTTTAGTTTGGAATCGTATGCAAAGTCAAACACCCAACTCCCATCCTTTTCAGAAATGTAGGCACAGACAGCGGTCTGGTCCACATGGCCTTGCACAATATGACCATCCAAACGGGCTCCGAGCACCATGGCGCGTTCCAGGTTTACTTCGTCCCCCAAGACAAGTTCCCCGAGGTTGGTCTTGTTCAGGGTCTCTTCAATGGCGGTAACCGTATATTTGTCGCCTTCGAGTGAAACGACGGTCAAACAAACCCCATTGTGGGCAACGCTCTGGTCTATTTTCAATTCCGAAGTAATATCGGAAGCGATGGTAATGTGCAAATTGCCGCCTTCTTTTTCAAGCTTTTCAACTTTCCCCAAAGTCTCTATGATCCCCGTGAACATGTGTATTATTATTTGACTAGTTTTGTAATGCAAAAGTAGCCATATCGGCATTGATTTTATGGAGGAAAAGCAAAAAATAAAGTTGGGAATTTCCATTGGGGACCTCAATGGCATTGGGTGCGAAGTGGCACTAAAAACATTTGAGGACGCCAGGATGTTGGATTTTTGCACCCCAATCATCTTTGCGTCGAACAAGGTGGTTACCCAGCAAAAAAATGATTTGAACATTGACATCACCTTTAACGGGGTCAGGGATGCTTCCCAAGCTGTTGACGGCAAAATCAATATTGTAAATGTTTGGAAGGAAGTACCTAAACTGGAATATGGGCATGCCACCAAGGAAGGTGGGGAGTACGCCATTAAATCCTTGCGGGCGGCCGTAGCCGCATTGAAGGAAGACAAGATCGATGTGTTGGTCACGGCACCCATCAACAAAAACAACATTCAATCCGAAGATTTTAAATTTCCCGGGCACACCGATTATTTGGCACAGGAACTGAAAGGGGAAAGCCTGATGTTCATGGTAACGGACACCTTGCGTGTAGGCTTGTTGACAGACCATATTGCGGTAAAGGATGTGGCCAATGCCATTACTCCCAAACTGATTCGCAATAAAGTGGCCACGATGGAAAAATCCCTTAAAATGGATTTTGGGATCCGTAGGCCAAAAATAGCCCTGTTGGGAATCAATCCACATAGTGGAGACAACGGAACCATTGGGGAAGAAGACGATAAAATTTTGAAACCGACCATACAGGAACTCTTCAACAAGGGAACATTGGTGTATGGTCCGTATTCGGCAGATAGTTTTTTTGGGTCTAATGCCCACAAGAACTTTGATGCCATCCTTGCTGCCTACCATGATCAGGGATTAATACCGTTCAAAACACTTTCCTTTGGAAAAGGGGTGAACTATACCGCGGGATTGGACAAGGTACGCACCTCGCCAGACCACGGTACCGCCTATGAAATTGCAGGGAAAGGAATGGCAGACGAGGGCTCGTTCAAAGAGGCGGTGTTCACTGCAATACAAGTCTTTAGGAATAGGGAGGAGTATCTGGAGTTGACAAAAAATCCCCTGCAAAAGCATAAGTTAAAGAAGGGAAGTTAAAAAGTTGACCTTTAAAATGATATTTGTTAGTGTGGGAATTGCAGTTTTGTAAATAAGTAGTATCTTTGCACCCGCCTTTAACGGCTGGTACACAAACCTTAAGTGTAGAAATGATGAAGCTGAAAGAGTATTTTATCCCTTTTTCAGGCCTGAAGTTGGGAAAACATGAATTTGTGTACGAAATTGACAATGCGTTCTTTGAATCTTTTGAATACCAAGAGTTTAACGGAGCTTCCATTCATGTAAAAGCCATCTTGGAAAAGATGAGCAACATGATGGAACTGGAAATTTTGGCTAAGGGGTCGGTCAATGTGGACTGTGACCTTACCGGGGAACCTTTTGATCAGCCCATTGCATCGGATTTGCACCTTGTCATCAAATTTGGTGAGGAGTACAATGATGAGGATGATGAGATTTTGATCATTCCACATGGTGAATACCAAATCAACATTGCACAATATATCTATGAAATGTTGGTGTTGGCGGTTCCACAGAAAAGGATTCACCCAGGGGTGGAAGACGGCACGTTGAAATCAGACATCTTGGACAAGCTCGAAGAGCTTCAGCCAAAAGAGAAAAAAGAATCATCGGACAAAACAGATCCCAGATGGGACGATTTAAAAAAGTTACTAACGGATAAATAGGTTTATAATGGCACATCCTAAAAGAAAAACATCAAAAACCAGAAGGGATAAAAGAAGAACCCACTACAAAGCGGTAGCACCAACCATCGCCAAAGATTCAGTTACAGGTGAAATGCACTTGTACCACAGAGCGCACTGGCATGAAGGTAAATTGTACTACCGTGGTCAGGTTTTGATTGACAAAACAGAGGAAGAAACTGCGGCATAACCGCAATTCCCTCACTATAAACCAACTCCCGTTCCAACATGGCGGGAGTTTTTTTATGGGCTATAGTTAAATTCAAAAACGGGCCAATTTTAACAAGAAAGTCATATAAAATGACTAATTTTCACCGCTTTTGGGTCAAATTTCAAAGTTTTTGACAATAAAGAGAGGCTAAAAAATGAAAAAAACAACAGCAGCTATTACCGCTGTGGGAGGTTATGTTCCTGATTTCGTCCTATCCAACAAAGTGTTGGAAACCATGGTGGACACCAATGACGAATGGATCACTACCCGAACAGGAATCAAGGAACGAAGAATCTTAAAAGAAGAAAACGCAGGTACATCTTTCATGGCTATCAAAGCTGCGGAAGATCTGCTCCGCAAAAGGGGCATTGAAGCCTCCGAAATAGATTTCGTATTGGTTGCCACGGCTACGCCAGATTTGCCCGTTGCGGCTACGGCGGCTTATGTGGCCTCGGAGATTGGAGCGGTAAATGCCTTTGCCTATGATTTACAGGCAGCTTGTTCCAGCTTTTTATATGGCATGTCCACCGCGGCCAGCTATATTGAATCAGGCAAGTATAAGAAAGTACTGCTGATCGGTGCGGACAAGATGTCGTCGATCATTGATTATACGGACAGGACCACCTGTATCATTTTTGGTGATGGGGCGGGAGCAGTTCTTTTTGAGCCGAATGAAGAAGGGTTGGGCCTGCAGGATGAATATTTGCGCTCTGATGGTGTGGGAAGACAATTTTTAAAGATTGAAGCGGGGGGTTCCATATTGCCTGCATCCGAAGAAACCATAAAGAACAAGCAACATTTTGTATATCAAGATGGGAAATCGGTTTTCAAGTTCGCCGTGTCCAATATGGCCGATGTGGCTGCCTTGGTCATGGAGCGGAACAACCTGACCCATGAAGAGGTACAATGGTTGGTGCCGCATCAAGCCAATAAACGAATCATAGATGCCACGGCCAATAGAATGGGCGTGGAACCTAGCAAGGTCATGATCAATATTGACCGATATGGGAATACAACCTCCGCAACACTGCCCTTGTTGTTGTACGACTACGAGAAGCAGCTTAAAAAAGGCGATAATTTGATTTTTGCCGCTTTTGGGGGAGGTTTTACTTGGGGTGCCATATATTTGAAATGGGCCTATAATTCTTAATCAACAACTAACAAAAACTAATTCGATGGACATTAAGGAAATTCAAAGTTTGATCAAGTTTGTGGCCAAATCTGGTGCGAGCGAGGTAAAATTGGAGATGGAAGACTTTAAAATCACCATTCGTACCGGTAGCGCATCAAGTATGCCGGAAACTACCATTCTTCAACAAATACCAATGGCCCAGGCTCCCGTTGCCCCAATGGCGGCCGCCCCCGTTGCACAAGAACCAGCCGCTCCGGCACAGGAAGCAACCAAATCGGAAGATTCAAAATACATTACCATAAAATCACCTATCATAGGGACGTTCTACAGAAAACCATCCCCGGACAAACCAGCATTTGTGGAGGTTGGGAGCACCATCAAACAAGGAGATGTGTTGTGTGTGATAGAAGCCATGAAACTTTTCAACGATATTGAATCCGAGGTTTCAGGTAAGATCGTTAAGATTTTGGTAGACGATTCCTCTCCTGTAGAGTTTGACCAGCCATTGTTCTTGGTAGACCCATCATAACGAATTTTAAACGGAAAATTTTAAACCACCGAGTTCAGTGTGTTTAAAAACCACAAGAATTTAAAGTTCAGAATTTAAGATTGTGTTCTATGTTTAAAAAAATATTGATTGCAAATAGGGGTGAGATTGCCTTGCGTATCATACGTACTTGCAAGGAAATGGGAATCAAAACCGTGGCGGTATACTCCAAGGCAGATGAGGAAAGCCTTCATGTTCGCTTTGCAGATGAGGCTGTATGTATTGGCCCTGCACCCAGCCCGGAATCTTATTTAAAGATCCCCAACATTATAGCCGCGGCTGAAATCACCAACGCAGATGCCATTCATCCAGGATATGGGTTTCTGTCAGAAAATGCCAAGTTTTCCAGGATTTGTGCAGAGCACGACATCAAGTTTATTGGTGCTTCCGGAGATCAGATAGATAAAATGGGAGACAAGGCAACAGCCAAGGAGACCATGAAAAAAGCAGGGGTTCCTACAGTTCCCGGTTCCGAAGGCTTATTGAAAGATGTGGACCATGCCAGAAAAGAAGCCAAGAAAATGGGGTATCCCGTGATGATCAAGGCAACCGCAGGCGGTGGAGGTAAAGGTATGCGTGCCATTTGGTCCGAGGATGAAATGGAAAAAAACTTTGAAAGTGCCGTAAAAGAAGCCACAGCGGCTTTTGGCAATGGTGGAATGTACATGGAAAAGCTTATTGAGGAGCCACGCCACATTGAAATTCAAGTGGTGGGTGACCAATACGGAAAGGCATGTCACCTATCCGAAAGGGATTGTTCCGTACAGCGCAGGCACCAAAAATTAACCGAGGAGACTCCATCACCTTTTATGACGGATTCACTTCGTGAGGAAATGGGAAAAGCAGCCGTAAAGGCAGCAGAGTATATTAAATATGAAGGAGCCGGTACCATTGAGTTCTTGGTGGACAAACACCGCAACTTCTATTTTATGGAAATGAATACCCGTATTCAGGTAGAACATCCCATTACCGAGCAGGTGGTGGATTATGATTTGATTCGGGAACAAATTTTAGTGGCTGGTGGAGTGCCTATTTCTGGTAAAAACTACTATCCGAAATTGCATTCTATTGAATGTCGGATCAATGCGGAGGACCCCTACAATGATTTTAGGCCATCTCCGGGAAAAATTACAACCCTTCACACACCAGGAGGCCATGGGGTTCGATTGGACACCCACGTTTACAGTGGATACGTTATTCCTCCCAATTACG
>JAGQZL010000101.1 GCA_020434915.1 Allomuricauda sp.
TTGAGAAAAGAGGCAGACTACGTACAAGTTGGCGGAAAATCCATTTCCAATCTTATTGAAATTCCCATCAAAAGGCTCATTCCCTTTTTTAATGAACTACAACTTTCCGAACACGACACAACCGTGGCAAACAGATTGTTGAAAGAGATCACTACCCGTTTGGACTTTTTGGATAAAGTGGGGTTGAGCTATCTCACCCTTAACCGAAAATCAAATACCCTGTCAGGTGGGGAAAGCCAGCGTATCAACCTGGCCACTTCCTTGGGAAGTAGTTTGGTAGGTTCCATGTATATTTTGGACGAACCCAGTATCGGTTTGCATCCAAGGGATACGGAAAATTTGATTGAAGTACTAAAGTCGCTACGGGATTTGGGCAATACGGTAATCGTGGTAGAGCATGATGAAGACATCATGAAAGCTGCGGACGAAATCATCGACATTGGTCCCGAAGCAGGTACCTTGGGAGGAGAAGTGGTGGCCACGGGTAACTGGGAAGCCATCCTAAAGGCCGATTCCCTAACTGCTTCGTACTTGAATGGAAGCATGCAGATTGAAGTGCCAAAAGAACGCAGAAACTCCAAACACTACATTCAGATAAAAGGTGCCCGGGAAAACAACCTGAAAAACATTGACGTTACTTTTCCATTGAATTCATTGACAGTGGTGACCGGAGTATCGGGTAGTGGGAAAAGCACTTTGGTGAAGAAAATCCTTTACCCGGCCATTTTAAAAGAGATTGGCGGTTATGGTGAAAAAGCAGGCCAGTTTACGGAGATTACCGGCAAATATGCCCATATCAAGCATGTGGAGTTTGTAGACCAAAATCCGATAGGTAGGTCTTCACGGTCCAATCCCGTAACCTATATAAAGGCTTATGACGATATCCGGAGTCTGTTCGCCTCCCAAAAATTGAGCAAGCTAAGAGGATATCAGGCCAAACATTTTTCCTTTAATGTGGATGGTGGCCGCTGCGAAAAATGTAAAGGCGAAGGAGAAATCACGGTAGAAATGCAGTTTATGGCCGATGTACATTTGGAGTGTGACGTCTGCAACGGTAAAAGATTTAAAAAAGACATCCTGGAAGTCCAGTTTGAAGGCAAGAACATTGACGATATCCTGAACTTGACCATTGATGACGCCATTGCCCACTTTAAGACCCATAAACAAGACAAGATAGTCGGCAAGTTGCAACCATTGCAGGATGTAGGTCTTGGGTACGTTACGTTGGGGCAGTCTTCCTCTACCCTTTCCGGTGGCGAAGCCCAGCGTATAAAATTAGCATCCTTTTTGGTGAAGGGCCACACCAAGGAAAAAGCCCTTTTCATCTTTGATGAACCTACCACGGGACTGCACTTTCACGATATCAAAAAGCTGTTGAAATCCTTTGATGAATTGATAGCCAAGGGACATTCCATCATTGTGATCGAGCATAACATTGAACTTATCAAATGTGCGGATTACCTTATTGACCTTGGTCCGGAAGGTGGGGAAAACGGTGGTCACCTGGTTGCAGAGGGAACCCCCGAGGAAATCGTTAAAAACAAGGCATCCCATACAGCCAAATACTTGAAGGAAAAGCTATAATCCTAAATTCTTTTTCTTTACCAAGGGCAATCCCAAAAGCTTGCTGCAACGACTATTGGTTCAAAATAGTGTGGATTGCGGTGAACCCATAACCCCATTTCATCAATTGATAAGGGGCATCCATCAATCTAGATAGTTTTCTATTCCTCGTACACAGTAATATTGTTGGTTAGAACTTTTCAATGAAGAAGCCATGTTCTACTCCAAATCCTACCTACTAAAAAAACAAGACCTATTATTTATAATACCCATCTTGTTTGGCATTGTTTCCATTGTAGTGCAAAATGATGCCTTTAACGATAACATCAAGGATAACGACTATGTTATCACCTCAATCAATAAAGGGGAGTCGCCCCCTTTGGTTGCCAATACCTTTGCGTTTGCACCTGGTATTGCGGCAACCCTAACTTCGGCAACCCAGACCTATTATGGAGACTCTCCTGGCTGTACCAACATACGCTTTGTTATACGGGTGCTCAATACCAGCACCAATGGCGAGGCATTGGATAACATCACAATAGATATGGGCCCTGATGTGGTCATTGGGGACCTATTAAATGGTGATGCCAATTTAAATGGACTATTGGATGCAGGTGAAATGTGGGGCTTTGAGGCTTTTAAACTGATTACGGAAATGGACATGTTGGTCAATGATGTCTTCCACCAAGCCCATGTAGAGGCTACCGTGGTGGGGCTTGGCTCTATTGTAAGCGACGATTCCCATCCCTCTGACATGAACTTAGATGGACCAACCTTAACCAAAGTCGGAGGATGTGGAGTAGGTATCAGTCTGCTTTTGACCGGGGTAACCAAAAATGCTTTTGGTGAGGATGGTGGTTGCAATTCTGTTCAACTGACATATGAGCTCCACAACACAAGTTCACTGGCTGCCGAAACTTTTGAAAGTGTGGTATTAAAAGATCCCAATGTAGGCGATATTCTAGCTCCGGATGGTGGAGATATTATCAATTTTGGTATTCTGGATGCCACGGAAGTGTGGACCTACACAGTTAACTATGTGCCAACTGCCGAAGAATGGTTGGCAGGTCAGATGGAGTATCAAGGGTATGTCGAAGCTGTTTCTGCCAACCAAGGCCAGGGTATTCTCATAACAGATGTGTCAGACCCTGTAGATTTAGATGGAAACAGTCCTACCATTGTGAACCTTTCAATGTGCACGCCAAGAATAAGCTTGCTTCAGACCGGAGTGGCAAAAGATGGAGAGGGAAATGATGGAGGATGCGATTTCATCGAATTCACCTATACCATTACCAATGAAAGTGACCCCAACAATGGTATGGGCCATGTTTTACAAGGTATTTCTTTAGCCGATTTCAATCTACCGGTAGTCTTGGAAGGTCCCAATGGGGATATCAACAATGATTTATTGATGGATCCTGGGGAAACTTGGACCTATACAGCCCCTTATCCCTTAACAGCACAGGATATTATAGCTGGGGAGGTAATTACCCAAAGCCAGGTAACCGCTTTTATAGACGATCCCTTAAACATATCTGTGGAAGATTTATCTGATTTTGAGGATATTACGCTTAACCGTGAAACGGTCATATCAATACCTGATTGTACACCACGCATTGCTTTGATCAAAGAAGGAGTCCCAAAAAATGATTTAAATGAAGATGGTGGGTGTTCCTATATCGAATATACTTTCACAATTACCAATGAAAGTCTGATAGACCAGCCTTTGGACAATATTGCTTTGACAGACTTGAACCTACCATTGGTTTTTCAAGGTCCCTTTGGCGATGACGGTGATAACTTGCTGGAAAAAGGGGAAATATGGGTATTTACCTCAATGTACATTCTTTCTACAGATGATATCCTTGCTGGATTTGTACAGAACCAAGCAGAAGTCACTGCCAATAAATTTGGTTTGGCCGATCTTACCGTGGTCGATCTATCCGATCCGATCAGCATTGATGATGACCAACCCACCATTACTGATTTGTCCCATTGTGTCCCCAAACTGGGATTGATCAAACAAGGGGTGGTAAGCCCCGACTGTTCAACAATCGACTACACCTTTACAGTCACCAACGAAAGTGGCAATGGCCAAACTTTTGAGAATATCCAGGTAACCGATTTAAACTTAGCCCTTGTGCTTGATGGTCCAAATGGGGATGATTTAGATGATGGTATCCTGGGAACCGATGAAATATGGACCTATACAGCCACTTACAACATAACTGCCAATGATATCAATACCGGACATGTGGACAACCAAGCGCAAGTTACCGGGGATGTCTTCAACTTTCCAGGGTTAAGTGCACAAGACCTATCGGATGACAACAGTGTGCTTGAGGACGATATCACCGCTACCGATTTGATAAGCTGTCAAACTCCCACGATTGGTTTGATAAAACAAGGCCTTTTGATTGATGACGATGCTGATGGTTGCTTTGATAGTATTCTTTACACATTTACAGTGACCAATACGGGCAATGTGGATTTACAGACCGTTGTGGTCAACGACCCCATGTTGGGAGGTGACATTCCCGGGCCTGTTGATGGCACCGATGATGGCGAGGATGGTATCCTTTCCATCGATGAAAGCTGGACCTATGAGGCAACATACGTATTGCAACAAACGGACATTGATAACGGCTTTGTGGAAAATCAGGCATCGGTAAGTGCCATTTCTGTAGGTGCCAATACACCTGTTGCCGATATCTCCGATGATGACAGTCTAATGGAGGACCAACTGACCAATACCGCACTGCCTGCTGACTTGTGCGCACCAGACCCATCCATTGGGGGGATAAAGATTGCGCAAACACTGGATACCGATGCCGACAATTGCATCGATAGCATCGAATATACCTTCACTGTAACAAATACGGGCAATGTAGATTTACAAAACATAGTCCTCAACGATCCCATGCTGAATGGTGACATTCCTGGTCCTGTAGCAGGCACCGACAACGGCGATGACGGCATCCTCTCCATTGGGGAAAGTTGGACCTATGAGGCTACCTATGAACTACAACAATCGGACATTGACAATGGCTTTGTGCAGAATCAAGCTACGGTTACGGCATCGTCTGTAGGAGATAACACCCCTGTAGCTGATGATTCCGATGATAACAGCCTATTGGAGAACGATGTCACCAATACTTCACTTCCAGCAGATCTTTGTGCTCCAGCACCTTCCATTGGTGCCATAAAACAAGGGGTCATCATTGATTTGGATGCTGACGGATGTATTGATAACATCCGGTATACCATAACCGTGACCAATACAGGCAATGTGGATCTTTCGAGCATTGTATTGAACGATCCCATGTTGGGTGGAATTCTGCCGGGTCCAATTGCCGGTACGGATGATGGTGAGGATGGTATCCTGTCTGTTAATGAAAGCTGGACCTACGAAGCAACATACGAACTGCAACAATTGGACATTGATAACGGCTTTGTACAGAATCAAGCATCCGTAAGTGCCATATCGGTAGGAGATAATACCCCTGTGGCGGATGACTCGGATGACAATAGCTTGGTAGAAGATCAAGTGACCACCACCCCACTCCCCGCAGATCTTTGTGCCCCACTTCCAGGACTGGCCCTTATAAAAACGGGAACACTCACAGACCTGAACATGGATGGTTGCCAAGAAACGATTCTCTACTCCTTTAGGGTACTGAATACCGGTGGCACCGATGTAGCGTCCATTGTAGTGGTCGACCCCCTACTGGGAGGAATCATAAACGGGCCTTTACCAAACACCGATGAAAACAATGATGGCATCTTATCCCTTGGGGAAAGTTGGAACTATGAAGTGCTTTATGCCATTACACAGCAGGACATTGACATGGGATCCGTAACCAACCAAGCGACCGTGACGGGTTTGTCCGTTGGGGACAATCTGGAGGTTTCTGACTTTTCCGATGATGATAACCCACTTGAAGATGACCCTACCAATACAACGGTCCCTAACAACGCCTGCACCATGGGAGGGGCAACTATGGGGTTGATCAAAACTGGTGTTTTAACGGATATGGATGGTGACGAGTGTCCAGAAAGTATACGATTCATCTTTACCGTCACTAACACCGGGGAATTTGATTTGGAGGAAATCCAACTGATGGACCAGCAATTGTTCGGAGGCCCAATAAGTGGCCCCGTTGCCGGTACCGATGCCAATGATGACGGTTTGTTGTCCATAGGCGAATCTTGGGAATTCCAAGCCATTCACACCATAACCGAACAAGATGTGTTGAATGGGTTTGTAACCAATCAGGCAACGGTGACAGCAACTACTATCGGTATTGTGGCCAACATTTTCGACCTGTCCGATAATGATAGTTTGGATGAAGATGAAATGACAATCACCTCTGTCCCAGACTTCATGTGCGTTCCTGAAAATGAAGAAAATCCTGATTTTGAAATCTTTTCCGGATTGACCCCGAACGGGGATGGTCTGAACGATTATTTCAGAATAAACGGTATTGACGGCTATCCTGACAATGTCTTGAAAATTTTTAACAGATGGGGAGCCCTTGTCTATGAAGCGGAAGGATATGGAATTGGCAACAATCTTTTCTATGGGGTATCCGAAGGACAGGCAACCATTCTCAAGGAGAAAACATTGCCCAGTGGCACCTATTTCTATGTGCTTACCTTCCCAACGGACAACCCCGGCCAAGAAAGTTATTCGGGATATCTCTATATCAACCGAGATTAAAATACCAAACACGCACACATTGATGAAGCATTACAATCGCAATATTTCATACCATAAGATTCTTTTTGTCCTAGCTTTTTGCTCAATCATTGGCATACGGACAGCTCAAAGCCAGCAAGACCCGCAGTACACCCAATACATGTACAACACCCAAATTGTGAACCCTGCCTATGCGGGCTCACGGGAAGTATTGAGCTTTGGTGTTTTGGGCAGGATGCAATGGGTTGATCTCGATGGGGCTCCCAGAACCGGCACTTTTACTATGAACTCCCCTGTTGGTCTTTATGATAATATGGGGTTGGGGCTTTCCGTGGTATATGATCAAATTGGCCCATCAACCGAATCGAATGCTGTTGTGGATTACTCTTACTCCATTCAATTGGCCCGCAGGGATATCAGTAGGCTATCATTTGGGTTAAAAGCAGGTGTTGACATGTTGGATGTGGATTACACCAAATTGAACATTTATGATCCCAATGATCCGTTCTTTCAAAGCCCCGTGGACAATAAAATTCAACCGCAGGTTGGAGCTGGTATCTATTATCACACCCAGAAGTTCTATGCTGGATTTTCCGTTCCCAATTTCCTGAACTCAAAACACTTTGATGAAGCATCTTTGAACAACCAAGAGCTTGCAAGCATTGCGGTGGAACGCCTGCACTATTTTTTCATCACGGGGTATGTGTTCGATCTAAACCCAAGCTTAAAGTTCAAACCGGCCACCTTGGTTAAGTTTGTAAGTGGAGCTCCACTTCAATGGGATCTTTCGGCCAATTTCTTGATCAATGAAAAAATAGCATTGGGTGGATCATATCGTTGGAATGCTTCTATCAGTGCCATGATGGGTTTTCAGGTATCCCAAGGCATTTTTATTGGCCTGGCCTATGATTATCAATCCACTGCCATAAAGGATTATAGCAATGGCTCTTATGAAGCCCTGATCCGTTTCGACATTTTCAATAAGCTGGATAAAATCCTAACTCCTAGGTTTTTCTAAAATTATTCCCCAATGATTCCAAATAAATACATTGCCCTTACCCTTACCCTATTGCTTACTTTTTTGGCCTATTCTCAAAAAGGCAACATCAAAAAAGCCAATGAAGAATTTGATGCCTATTCCTTTATAGATGCCCGGGAGATTTACCTGAAAGTCGTCAATGATGGGTATCGCTCGGCCCAAGTCTTCAAAAATCTGGGAGACACCTACTATTTCAACAGCGAATATGGAGAGGCAATTGTATGGTATAAAAAACTGATGACAGAATACCCCAATGAGGTGGAGCCCATCTATTATTATAGGTCTGCGCAAAGTTTAAAGAGTATCGGGGAATACCAGGAATCCAAGAAAATGATGGGCAAATATGCTGGACTATCTTCCAACACCGAGATTGCCAAAAACTTTTTGAAGGATTATCCTGCATTGGACAGCTTGGTTGGTTTCAAGTCAAAGGAATACGAAGTGGAAAATGTAACAAAACTCCTTACAAGCTCAGACTTTGGCCCCTCCTTTTATGAAAAAAACAAGCTGGTATTTGCATCTGCTTCCGGTGCCACCCAAGGAAGCGGTGTCCATTTATGGACAGGCCTACCCTATTTGGATCTATACACCGCAGATATTGATGATGAATGGAGGCTGGCCAATCCAAAACCACTGGAAGGTAACATCAACACCAAATTTCATGAGTCAAGTGCTGCATTTACCAAAGATGGCAATACCATGTACTTTACTCGGAACAACTCCAAAAATGGTCGTAAAAAAACCGGGAAGGACAAATTGGTGAGTCTTAAAATATTCAAGGCTACCAAGCAGGAGGATGGCACATGGGGAGAGATAAAGGAACTACCCTTTAACAGCGATTCCTACGCAGTGGCACATCCTGCACTGAGCCCCGATGAGAAAAGACTATACTTTTCATCGGATATGAAAGGTACTGTGGGCCAATCTGATCTTTGGTATGTGGATATCAATAGTGACGGTTCTTATGGCGACCCCGTTAACTTAGGTCCTACAATCAATACAGAGGCTAGGGAAACATTCCCATTTATAAGCCAGCACAACAATCTCTACTTTTCCAGTGATGGGCACCTTGGCCTCGGAGGATTGGACATTTTTGTGGTTTCGTTGGGAAACAACAGTGAGTTTGCGGAAGTGACCAATCTTAAAAAACCCATTAACTCCAACATGGACGATTTTGGTTTCATCTTCAATGAAGCTGAAAAAATAGGTTATCTATCGTCCAATCGAGAAGGTAGTGATGGCAGTATTTCAGACGATATCTATAGAGTTTGGGAAATGTGCGGGGACATTGTTCTCCAAGGTATCATATCCAACGCAAGATCTGGAGAGGCCATCTATAATGCTACAGTGCAACTGGTAAACAAGGATAATAGGATCATTGCCAAGACTAAAACTGACAGGGAAGGAAATTACAAGTTCGAAAACTTTTTGAACTGTACCGAAAAATATACGGTGGTCGCCTCGTTCCGCGATTACCAACCAAATCAGGAAAGTATAACCACCCCACGTGGGTCGGAGATCGTACAAGTGGATTTGGAATTGACCCCTCCGGAATGTGCCATTGATGATTTGGGCTGCCGACTTAATCTACAGCCTATCTACTTTGACTATGGAAAGTCCTTCATAAGACCGGATGCTGAAGTGGAGTTGTCAAAAATCCTCCAGGCCCTGAAAGAGTACCCCCAATTAAAGATCCATATTGAATCCCACACGGATTCGAGATCTAGCTCCGGCTTTAATCTAAGGCTCTCGGAAAGAAGGGCACAAGCTACCCTACAATGGTTGGTGAACAAAGGAATCGATCGGAATCGACTTTCTGCCAAGGGATATGGGGAAACAAGATTGTTGAACCACTGTTCCAATGGGGTTAGATGCACTGAGGAAGAGCATCAGCTTAACAGAAGATCTATGTTCATCATCAAAAATTGAAATGATACGTAAAACGGAGGTGATAGAACATCCTAAAAGCTGTTACCTGAAAATTGGCCTATCAGATCATATGGGAGAATCGTCAATTCAAATAGGTATTCCAAAAAGTGTACTCCTGTTCCAATACGAAAACCTATCATATTTGTGGCCATCTGGAACATCCAGACCATACAAAAGAGCATCAGAACAATAAGATATAACCACAATGCAATTTGTTAACAAAACACTTTCACAATGCCTTTAACTATCAAAAATGTCAAAAAAAGAAAAATGGCATGGGTTCAAAATGGTCTCTTGTTCCTCTATTTCACACTTAGTACATTGTATGCAGAACCATCCAATACAAATATCTTCAAGGAAACGGACCCAAATCATGAATCATTCATAAATGAAGCATTTGTTCCTACCATATCACTGATTAAATCAGGGATTACATACAATGCTTTGGGCGAAGTAGGAGGCTGTGATTCCATTCTTTATACTTTTGAAGTATCCAACCAAAGTACCAATGGGGAGATATTTGAAAACGTGGTGCTTACCGACCCTATGCTTGGTGGGATCATTGTGGGCCCCACCTCAGGTGATGATAACAACAATACTTTTCTCGATCCTGGGGAAATTTGGGTTTACCAATTGGGATATGGTATTACCCA
>JAGQZL010000102.1 GCA_020434915.1 Allomuricauda sp.
ATAGGCATCCTGTACCGCCGTGAGCACTGCACCTTCACTTTCTAAAAAATAGGCGGCCCAATACCCCACATTACCGAATCCCTGTACAATGAATTTTTTGCCCTTCAAATCAGTATTTTTGGATTCCGCCCAAAACTTGATGGTCAAATAGACCCCAAAGCCCGTGGCCCTGTCCCTTCCCTCGGAGCCTCCGGCCCCAATGGGCTTACCAGTGACCACATGGAGGTTTTTGGAACGTTCGTTGGGGGATTTTGTGGACATATAGGTATCCAGTATCCAGGCCATGGTCTGTGCATTGGTGTTCACATCGGGAGCGGGAATATCCAACTCAGGCCCGATATTGTCCCCCAGGGCATAGGTGAACCTTCTGGTGATACGTTGGAGTTCGTCCTGGGAATATTTGGTTGGATCCAATTGGATGCCGCCCTTGGCCCCGCCATAGGGCAATCCGGCCAACGATGTTTTCCAAGTCATCCACATGGCCAATGCCCTTGCGGCATCGATATCCACTGTTGGATGATAGCGAAGCCCTCCTTTATAGGGGCCCAAAGCGTTGTTGTGCTGTACCCGATACCCGGTAAAGATTTCCACCTCACCGTTGTCCATACGGACTGGAAAATGCACGATGAACTCGCTATTGGTCACCTCTAGGATCTTGCGAATGTTCTTGTTCAGTTCGATGATGTCGGCCGCATTGTTGAATTGGCGCATGACATTGTCCAACATGCCCTGTTTGGGCTGTTTTTTTTCAGATGTTATCGTTGTTGTCATTGTTGAAAATTAAACGGACCTTCAGTCCATTGTTTGTTGATTTACATTTCATCGGTGACCATAATGGCCGGTTCCCTGGAATCGTCCAATCGATGGACATATTCATTGCAAACCAGGGTCTTGGTTTTGTCCGTGTTCAACGAGCAATCGTCAAGGTACAGACACGTTGTGCACAGACTGCGGATAATCTCTTTCATGTGGTATATGTATTATTTTATCTCTCCTAGGTTTTAATGGTCAGTTCCAATGGATGGGTTGGAATATCTTGACAGGATAAAAGATCAAGAGCATGATGCAAATGGCAATGATTACCAGGAACACCACTTCCAAATTGGACAACATCCGGTTCACGCCCAAGGTTTTTTCCGATAGCTCGGTCAGTCTGTTCCCTTGGTCCAACTGGATCTGCTCCAGCCCATCCAAGGTTTGCCCTATTCTTTGCAATTGGGCCAGGGTCGGTTCCCTATCCCTTAGCTCAAGGGTAGAAAACTGTTGTCTCAATTGTCCCAGCAGCCGGGCCTCTTCCCGTGTCAACTGGGTTTGGGCAAAATCCCTCAATAAGGCATCGATTCGATCTTGTTCATGGTAGGGCTCCAATTGCTGTCCCCGGATTAGGTCCAATGCCATTTTATGGGCGTGATTCTGCAACTGATAGATATAGTCCTGTACCACGATCCGGTCCACATAAATGGACTTTACGGATTGTTCAATGGTCGAAAAATGTCTCCGATCCATAAGGTTGGATCCCAGTACCAGCAGAAATGCGACACTCAGGACCAGGCCGACCAGTATCCGTTGTTTGACTGTAAGTTTTGCAATCATGGCTTTAAAGGTTTTATTCGTTCAAAATTTGTGCTGTCCAATACTGAAAATCCACCCGGTCTCCGACACTACCTGAGCTAAACTAACTTTGGGATTCCGGGTGGACCACATCAATCAACTAACCGGTCTTCAATTCATTTTACGGCCAACAGTTCACCGGATTCCATGGCATGTTCAAATTCGGCCCCTATCTGGGCATGGCTGCCAAAAAATCGTCTACCATCGGCGCGTTTGATCTTTATCTTGGTACGGCCGTCCCTGCGTTCCTTGATCGACACTACGGTTACCCTCTCACCGATCAAGCGTTTGAAATCGGCAATGCCTCCTTTCTTGATGATAAAATTGGCCCTGGGATAATCAATGTACCGGTATTGGGCCGATTCGGGCTTGCCTATTTCAAGGACGTCGCCCACATTGACCTCCAAACGGGCCGGAATTGAAGCATCTTGGGCACTCAACAGGCCCGTACTGAACAAAAGGACAATTACATATTTGATCATATCATATCAATTTTGGGTTCTTTGTTTTTTCGAGGGTCCACCACCATATTCCTCAAATCCGCATCCGAAATGGAAAGACGCATCCTTCCGGGGCCCTGTACCACATTTTCAATGAGCAAGGATCTTTGGTTGCCCGGCAGGCCGTGGGAAATCCTATCGCCTTTGGAAAATCCGATCAGGGAGGCACCCAATCCACTGATGACCGAAATGTGGTCTTCTTTGGCATCGATCTCATTGGGGGGCACCAGACGGAAAGAACGGCGTTGACCCGAATAATCAACGATGGTGACCATAGAATACAGCCCGATAACGTCGGAAGGCACCTGACCTTTGTCCATCACTATGGCATTGTCCAGATTTTTTTCCAATGTTTCCAGCACATACTGATGGGCATAGTCTTCCAACAAAGGGTTCCCTTTCAAGAACTTTCTGGTCATCAAAAACTCGTTCTTTTCAAAAATGAGGTTTCCATATTTCATAAGCGTATTAGATTTCCGTTTATCCTTTTTCGTGAATTCAGGACAACTTCCATTTCACGTTGGAATGTTTTGGCATGTAATGGACAAAGTCTATGCCCAAGAATAACAAAAACAACTTGAAACCATTCAAGTTTCTGAAAAACAGCTATTTAATATTTTATTTAAATATGAAAGAAATCAAAGAAATGGGGAATATTTCCCCAGTTGGGGAATATTGCACCAACTCAATCCAGCTTGTCACGGAGGGTTTTACGATCGATCTGCAAAATTTCTGCAGCCTTGCTCTTGTTTCCCTGGGTATGGTCCAATACTCTTTTTATGTATTGCCTTTCCATCTCCCGGAGTGGAAGAAAGGGTGTTTCGGGAAAATCGATCTGAAATTTGAGGTTGGTCGGTAGGTCCTTTACATCGATTTGGCCATCGGACATGATGACCGCACGTTGCACAACGTTTTCCAGTTCCCTAATATTTCCTGGCCACCCATAGCGTTCCAGGATTTTCAGGGCTTCAGGGCTTATGCGCAAAAGACGGTCCTTGTATTCCACACCATATTTGTGAAGAAAACGATCTACCAAAAGAGGGATGTCCGACTTACGTTCCCTAAGCGGGGGAACATTGATCTCCACAACGGTCAGCCGGTAATAGAGGTCTTCCCGGAACTGTTTGTTAGCTATGGCTTCCACCAGGTCGACATTGGTTGCCGCCACGATCCGTATCTCCACTTTTTCAGTTCTTCGTGAACCTACCTTGGTAATTTCCTTTTCCTGCAGGGCCCTAAGCAGTTTGGTCTGGACCGCGAGGCAAGCCGATCCTATTTCGTCCAGAAACAACGTTCCCCCTGATGCCGCTTGAAAAAAACCATTTCGGTTCTCATTGGCCCCTGTAAAGGCTCCTTTGACATACCCGAACAGCTCTGCCTCTTGGAGGTTCTCCGGAATGGCCCCACAATTGACGGCCACAAACGGACCTTTGGCAAAAGCCCCGGAATAATGGATTGCCCTGGCCACTAACTCCTTCCCCGTACCGCTTTCTCCACGAATGAGTACGGTTGCCCGATTGTTCTTGACCCTGTCAATGATATTGTTGATTTGGTGAAAAGCCTTGGAATCCCCGACCATTTCCCGAAAGACGGGAACCGATTTGTCGACCTGGGGCGTCTTCACGACCGGTTCATTTACTTTTGGTCTATGGGCCAATGCCTTCTCCACAGCCGACTTGAGTTCCTCCATGGTAAAGGGTTTGGTCAGATAATCCACGGCACCGGATCTAAGGACCTCAAGGGCTCCGTCCACCGAGGGATAGCCCGTGAGCACCAGTTTCGGCATCTTTGGATAATGTTCATTGGCGTACTTCAGCAATTGTAGACCATCCACTTCGGGCATCTGGATATCGGTGATCAAAAGATCGATGGCACCGTCCTTTAGAATGAACAAGGCCTCCTTAACGGAAATAGCCTTGTAGGCATGGTACTCGAGACCTTTCAACTGCCTGGACAATAGCTCCAATATTCCTGTATCGTCATCAACCACCAAAATATTCTCCCTATGAAGCGCCATGCCTATACTTTTGGAAATGTTAGGACAAATATAGTTCCTTTGGGTCTATTGGGTCTATGGATTATGTTTCCCTTGTAGCTTCGGACAATCCCATGGACAACGCTAAGGCCTAGCCCTGTACCCTCTCCAAGGGGTTTGGTGGTATAAAACGGTTCAAAAACACGATCGGCTTGGCTTGGGGCTATCCCTTGCCCCTGATCTGCGATTTGAATCACGGTTTCCCTCTCCGAATCATCCATATCAATCGTGATGGTACCCTTTTCCGGGGAATAATAGGCCGCGTTCATGATCAAGTTGAAAAATACCTGTGTCAATTGGACCGAATTGGCCTGAATAAGGACCGGACCACGGGTATCGGATTTGACCACTTTCAACTTCTTGTCCTTCAGGGAGGGGCCCAATAGGCGTAGGACGTTGTCCACGATACCGTTCAACTCGATGAGCTCCATTTCCTGGGGCATCTCACAGGTGAAGAACATGAGTTTTTTGACAATTTCGCGACTGAATATGGCATTGTCCCTGATCTTTTGAAGGTCCCTTTTGGCCTGTTGATCATCGGTACTTTCCATCAACAATTCGGCAAAGCCCAAAATGTTGGCCAATGGTGTATTGAGTTCATGGGCTATCCCAGCAGTGATTTCTCCCATAATGTGGAACCTATCGGCACGCTCCATTTGTCTTTTTGTCTCTTCCTCAGCATCCCGGATCTGTTTTCGTTCCATTAAACTCCCAACCGCAAGACTGATATTGTTGAGCAAGGTACGCTCCTCCTCCAAAAAATCGTTGTCTGAAAACTTTGGGCGGGGATAGCCTACTGTAATATAACCTTCCGAATTATTGAACAATTTAACCTCGGCAGTCAATGCTACCATATCCTTGTGGAAATTTTCGGTGCCCACCTGATATTCCCCAACGGATAGATATGCTTCCGCCACATCACTATATTGCCATCCCCGTTTCAAACAATAAGCGATGGCCTCCAAGGAGGCTTCCAACTGGTCATAATTGGAATTAACGATAATGGAGGTTACTTCGTACAAACAGGTCAGTTCCTTGACACGTTCCTTTAATTTTTGTTCCGTATTTGTCATAGATGGATACGATTGTTTCAGTTGAAATTGGCTATGGACACCTCGCATTGGATCAGCTCTTTAAGTAAAGACTTCATGAATGCCCAAACACCATACTGTAACAAAGGTACGGCAAGATTGGGGAAGCCCATCCCTGTCCCTATCAATTGGTGACCGAAATGATTTTGGGATATTGCAGAAGGTAGCATGCAATAAAATCCGAAAAAAAGACATTTTTATCCTAATTATGACAATTGTCATGGACCTCTCCATTTCCTACCCTTATTTTTGTTCCCATGAAGCACATGGTAATTCTTTTGGTCGCACTCACCATGATGGTCAAGCCCCTTTGGCCGATTATGGAATATGTGAACAATTACGATTACATCGCGAACGTACTATGCGAGAACAAGGACAAACCGCAACTTCAATGCAACGGCAAATGCTACCTCGCCAAACTATTGGAGCAGGAGCAGAACGATCAAGACAAAAACCCCTTTGGGGAACAAAGGTCCAAGGCGGAAGTACAACATGTCGTCTACTTTGAGTCCATGTCACAAATAGATCTTGGACGCCAAACAACTATAGCTACCAAGAACAGTACATTTTATTATCAAGGAATGATTGTTCTACTCTTAACGGCAGACATCACCCATCCCCCAGAATTGACCTGATACCCTTTGACGTACTTTCCCGACCTATTCCATAGTCCTAGGAATTCGGAAAAGTACCCCTATTCCTTTTTGAAATCGTTCAAAACCGTTTTAACAATGAAAAACAAAAATTCATCCGGGACCGGTTTGCGCAGTTCGATGTATGTTGTATGGACCCTGGTTCTATGCATTGTTGTTCTGCTGCACCAAAAACTACAGGCCCAAGAACCTGTACCGGTTCCGACCATGGACTCGATTATCCCCATAAATCTTGAGGAAGTGATTGTCATTTCTGTCTTTAAAAGGGGTATATCGCACAAATCACAGCCCAAGCCCCTGTCCACTTTGGACCAGTATTTGGAATCCTCCAAGAAAGTATCCATGATCAAAAGAGGGGCCTATGCATGGGACCCCATGCTCAATGACATGACCTCCGAGCGTTTGTCCATCACCATTGATGGTATGCGGATCTTTGGGGCCTGCACTGATAAAATGGATCCCATTACCTCTTATGTGGATGTATCGAATCTTTCTGAAGTCCAAGTCAAAAGTGGACAACAGGGTGCCCAACATGGCAATACCATTGGAGGAGCCTTGGACATGCGTTTGGAAAAGAGCAACTTTAAGTCCTTGGGATGGACCGGTTCCGTGGAAACGGGCTATGAGACCAACAATGCATCCCAGATTGTGGGAGGGGAACTCAATTTTTCGGATGCGCGCTTCTATGTGGATACTGACATCATTTACCGCAAAGCGGATAATTATACCGCAGGTAGTGGTGAAGAAATTGCATTTTCCCAATTTGAAAAATACAACCTGTCCGCTAACGCGGGGTACAAAGTTGCCGAAGACCAAAAGCTGTTGGCCAGTTTTATTTTTGACGAGGCACGGGATGTTGGGTATCCTGCGCTTCCCATGGATGTATCCCTCGCCAGGGCATATATAGGCTCCGTGAGCTGGATACAATCAAAATTTGTGGGAAGCTTCAAAAACTGGGAGACCAAGGTCTATGCGAATACCATTACGCATGTCATGGACGATAGCCAACGGCCCGATGTGCCCATTCGGATGGACATGCCCGGCTGGAGCGATACCTATGGATTTTACACCCAGACGGAATTGTCCGTGGACAATCATGTGCTTATGGGTAAACTTGACGGCTATTACAACCGTTCCCTCGCGGAGATGACCATGCATCCCAATGACCCCAACGAGCAAGAAATGTTCATGTTGACCTGGCCCGATGTGCGGACCTTGAATTCGGGCATCTATCTGGAGGACAAGATTACCCTAAAGGAAGCATCATTGAAGTTTTCAACACGAGTGGCTGTCCAAGCCTATAATGTGGCCGATAGGTTCGGTTTGAACAGCCTTCGGATCTTCTATCCGGATATGACCCAACGGCAGACCCGGGTGATGAAGAGCATTTCCGCACATTATCACAAGGCGTTCAAGGGGGTGCACTTCAGTGGCGGGCTTGCCTATGGGGACCGATCTCCATCGGTCTCGGAAGGTTTTGGCTTTTATCTGTTCAACAGTTTTGACAACCACGACTATATTGGAAACCCGGACCTTAAGAATGAAAAGGCCTTGGAGTCCCATTTCAAGTTGGCGTTGCCGTTAAAAAACCTTGAAATCGGTGTGGAAGGCAATTATTTCCATACCATGGATTACATCATAGGGGAGATCGATCCTGTTCTGGATGTAATGACCATTGGTGCCGATGGGGTCAAGGTATATACCAACCTTGAATATGCCAACCTTTACAATGTTTCCTTGGACATGGCATACAAGATCACTTCGGAACTTGATTGGAACGGATCCATCTCCTACCACCGGGGCACGGACCAAAATGGCCGTAACCTGCCTTTTATAAGTCCCGTGGACTATCGTGTCCGATTCACCTATGGTGATGGAAGTTTTTCCGGTTCCCTTAGCCTTTCGGGAGCATTGGAGCAAAACAACTTTAGTCCGGATTTTGGTGAGGACCGAACCCCTGCCTACACCCTGCTCTCCCTGTCCATGGGAAAATCCTTTTCGATGGGCCAGGACAGGCTGTATGCCAAGATGGGAATCGAGAACATCTTCGATACCTATTATTCCACCTATGCCGACTGGAACAACATTCCTCGGATGGGAAGGAACTTTTTCATGACCCTTTCCTATGCCATCAATTGATCTTAAAACTTTTTATCAATCCAATTAAAAATACATAACAATGAAAACTATAAAATCCATATTTGCACTTCTATTCTTGTCCATGGGGATGGTATCCTGTTCCGATAGTACGGATGATCCCATGCCCGTTTCGGACAATCCGCTTGAAGCCTTCAACCTTACCTCCAGTTTTGAGGCCAATGGGCATGTCTTGGAGCTCTATTCGGATCAGGACGGTTATTTCTTAGGCTATAACGAGGTCTATGTCCGTATCAAGGACCTTGCCACCGAAAGCTACATTCCCGATGCGACCATCGCATGGAATCCCATCATGCATATGACCGACAAGACCCATTCCTGCCCTAGATCTGAGATTACAGCAACAGGGGATGCTACGGTCTATAAGGGTTATATAGTCTTCCAGATGGCCAGCAATACTGATGAATATTGGGAACTGAACCTGGAATATCGTATCGGGGGCACCACCTATAATGTCACTGATCAAATTGTAGTCAATGCCCCTGTGAACGGAAAGAAAACCGTCAACGTGTTCACCGGAACGGATAATGTCCGATACATATTGGCCATGATGCCCTTTGCCCCGGAAGTCGCCGTGAACGACTTTTCGGCTGTACTCTTCAAAATGGAGACCATGATGAATTTTCCCCTGGTTGCGGATCACACGATCACCATAGATCCCCGAATGCCCAGTATGGGCAACCACAGTTCCCCTAACAATGAGGATTTGATCTTTGATCCCGAATCGGGCAGTTACATTGGAAAACTTTCCCTGACCATGACCGGTTACTGGAAAATCAATCTAAAACTTCTCAATGACAACGGGGATGTATTGAAAGGTGAGGACATTACAGAGGAAAATGAAGAAAGTAGCCTATTTTTTGAACTGGAATTTTAATTCCATGGCATCTTAGGTTATTCGTTTGTTGGAAATGGCCATCCGATCACGGATGGCCATTTTTATGAATATAGGTTCGGGGTTTAAGAGGTTTCTGGGAACCGACTATAAAAAGATTGGGGGCGGGTCAAATAGGAAAAAACTCTTCGATGTCCTGTTTTCCGTCTATCAAGTCCAAAATGGTCGTTCTTTCCAAAACTTTGATAAATTTCGCCTTGTTGGCACCCACCAATTTATGGAGTACGCAGGGGTGGTCCATATCACAATCCTTAAGCCCCATGACACAGGATTTCACCCGTTTCTCCCCATCGATGACCTTTACGATATCCATAAGCGTTCTTTTCCGGTCTTCTTCGTTTAGGTAGAACCCTCCTTTGGGACCACGGGTTGAAGAAATGACTCCATGCCTGGAGAGCTCCTGCAACAATTTGGCCAAGTAGGTCTCCGACACATGGATGGATTCATACATATCCCTGACCAAAATCTTTTGGTCTTCACCGGAGTTCAGGGCTAAGTACAGGACTCCTTTAATGGCATATTTGGATGAATTGGATAACATAGGTTCAATATGCCAACAAAGATTAAAAGACATTTTTATCCTTTTTATGATTTATATCATGTTATGGGTAAGTAACCCTGGTTACATTTGACACAAATTATTTAACCATTTAACATATGAAGACGATAATCAAAGGAATAACATTGCTCTTTGCGCTGATCATGATCGGTTGCGGAGGAAAACAAGAGGAGAAGAAAGAGGATGGCTTTAGTGTCCAACGGAAAAAGGCCACAACGGAACAACCTATTGAAACAAGTCCTGCCACGGAGACCAAAGCTTCCGAACGTGTAGACATGTCCACCAAAGGCGTCGGTCCCATCAAATCCGTGACCTTGGCCCCAGAGAT
>JAGQZL010000103.1 GCA_020434915.1 Allomuricauda sp.
ATAAATTCCCTTACCCTCAACACCTACATATATATAACCATCCGGAGCTTGCCGAACATTTCGGACCCTTCCGATGCCATTCAACAATTTTTCACGGTATATCACCTTGTTGTTCTTGATTTCCAGTCGTTCCAAATATTGGAATGCCAAGGAGCCCACCAAAAGGTTGCCTTTCCATTTGGGATACTTATCGGAAGTTACAAAGATCATTCCTGATGGGGCAATGGAAGGTGTCCACTGGTATAGGGGTTGTTCCATGCCCGGCCTTTCCGTTTCATCCGTGATTTTGGTACCACTGTAATTAATGCCGTAGGTGATGATGGGCCATCCGTAGTTCTTTCCCTTTTGTATGATGTTGATTTCATCGCCACCCCTTGGTCCATGTTCGTGTTCCCAAAGCATACCGGTGGTTGGATGAAGCGCCAAACCCTGTGGATTTCGATGTCCATAACTATAAATGGCCTTTTTTGCGCCATTTTTTTCCATAAAAGGATTGTCATTGGGAATACGGCCATCGTCATGTAAACGATAAATTTTTCCACCATCCCTGGTAATATCTTGTGGGTTTACATCCCTGTTGCCCCTTTCCCCGATGGAAAAAAAGAGGAAACCATTGCGGTCAAATTCCAATCTGGAACCAAAATGTTGTCCGCGTGTGCTGTTTGGGACCGCTTTATAGAGTAGTTGTTTGTCCACAAGGGAGTTGTCGGAAAGCTTTGCCCGCATGATGGCCGTGTTACCGCCTTTTTCATTTCCTTCGCTGGAAGCATACGAAAAATAGATCCATCCGTTTTTGGCGTATTCAGGATGTAGTTCCAAGTCCATCAAGCCGCCTTGACCTCTGTTGTATACTTCGGGGATATTTTGGATCTCAACAGTTTTTCCAGACCTGTGCAAAAAGAGTTTTCCAGACTTATCGGAGACAAGAATACCTCCATTTGGGAGGAAAACCATGCCCCATGGGTTTTGAATACCTCCAATTACGAGTTCCTCAGTAAAATCAAGGGTTTTGGGAAGATTTATGCCCGAATCTGATTTTTGGGCACAGGATGTACTGAGCAGTACAACGAAAAAATAGGGAAATAAGACACTTTTTTTCATAGTTTTACGTTGAAATAACAGATTTTATGGATAAACGGTCACCTTGATGTGATCGGTTGTGTTGAATATAAAGAGAATTTTATACGATAAAAAAATTACTATTTAGAATATTAAGGTCCCAAATCTGAAATATTCTTCTTAACAAGACTTAACCTATGCTCCCACAAAAAACAAGGCATTTGCTATATGTCGTGTTGTTGGTGTTCATATCAATCTTCGGTTCCACGGTATTAGCAAAAACAGAGGTCAGAAAGTTTTTGACCGAAATGGTATCCAAAGTTTCCGAAACCGAGGCCAAAACGAAAGTTGAAACCAATTCCACCGATACTAACGTTACAAAAGGGGAATCCCTATTTGCATCAAGCGCTATGTTCGCGACCATCATTGTTGGTGCGAACGAAGAAGTAGTATGTCCTAACGATGGTAGTACACTGGCCAAGTTCTTTCTATGTGGTACCAGTGACATAAGGACATTATCCCTTAATATATCCGGTAGCTCTTACCAGTGGCAAAAGTTGGACCCCAATACCTGTGCTCCAACAGTGGTGGAAGATTGTCCTACCATTAATGGAGCGTGTACCTGGAATACGGTAGGTACGGGATCAACGTATAATCTATCTTCCGCCGGTGAGTTTAGGGTTCGGGTTGATTCCGGACAATACTATTATTTTAAGTCGACCCTTAACCCTTTGGATCCCCAATTGATCAAAGAGGATATTATTTGTGGAAATCCAGGTAGGGTAGAGGTCACCAACGTACCTGCTGGATACGAATATAGTTTGAACAGCCCTTCGGGTCCTTATCAAGATGATCCATTTTTTGATATCACCAGTCCAGGTGATTACAGGGTTTATGTTCGCTTGAAGAATGTTTCCGCAAGTGCCTGCGTGTTCCCGTCCAATTTGGTTACGGTGGGCGATTTGGATATAAATGTAGATGTAACCGCCAATGATATTTTGTGCAGTGGTGAGCTGGGCAGTATAGACGTACAAGTTTCGGGAGTACCTGGTTTTTATACCTATAGATTGATAAAGAATGGAGTAACGGTGGATACTTTTGGGCCCAATGGTTCGGATACCTATACGTTTGCCAATGTTAGCCCAGGAACTTATAGTATCCGGGTGGAGACGAATCATTGTTCGGAAACCATGACCATGGATGTCAATGGGGACCCCATTGTTATAGGAGGGGGAATCAGCCCACTAGCGGTCTCGGCCACAGCTTCAGATAGTTTTGGTTGTGGGGCCACTTCAGTGGATGTGAATCTGACTACATCTGGAGGAACCGCTCCCTATCGTTTTAGTGTGGATGGAGGACCGTTTAGCTCACCTTATTCAGGAGCAACCACATTTACAGTTGCCACTGCCGGAACGTATAACATTTTGGTGGAAGATGCCAATGGCTGTCAGCGAACTGCCGCTGTGGATGTTCAAGATATTCCACCACCTATTTTCAGCTTTACCGAGGAAGATGCCAATTGCGGTGGAGCCAATGACGGAAGGGTAACCATTAATGTGACCAATGGATTTGGTTATGAAATAACCTATAGCATCAACAACGGGGCAACCTTTCAGGTGAGTAATGTGTTTTCCAACTTGGCGCCTGGCACGTATGATGTTGTTTTAAGATATGAACAGGATTCGTTTACCTGTACCACCGCACCTCAAACAGCTACTATAGGAACACCATCCAACATTACAGCTACAGCAACGCCGGATACGGTACCTACGTGTACCAATGAGAATGGAGGACAGATTACCATTTCGGGCGTAGCAGGAGGAACTGGTCCTTATGAGTATAGCATCGGGGCAGGATTTGGGAGTAATCCTGTATTCCCAAATTTGGGAGTGGGTACTTATACCCCAATGATCAGGGATGCCAATGGATGTGTACAAGCACTTCCTGATATTGTGTTCAATACCTTGAACAAACCTTCAGACCTGACCTTCAATATTTCCAGTTTGGATTGTATCACCACAACAGCTTCTGTGGATTTGGCAGTTACCGGGGGTACAGGTCCGTTTACTTATGAGATCATAGCCCCGGCAGCAAGTGCCATCAACAACGGGAACAATAATGTATTTACTGGATTGGGATTGGGTACCTATACTTTTAGGGTAACGGATTCCGAAGGCTGTTCCTATGATGAAAACTATGCTATTACAGATATCAGCTCCATAGGGGTACAGGCCCAGCAAACCAGGGTGGTTACCTGCGTTGGGGATTCTGATGGGGAAGGTCGATACTTGGTGGATGGCTTCAATACCACATATAGTTATAGTATAGACGGGGGACCTGTGTCAACCGGACAGAGTAGCAGTATCATTCCTCTGACTGGATTGGCGGCAGGTAGCTATGTGATTTCTGTGACGGATGAGGAGACCAATTGTACCGATACCGCTACCTTGGTAATTGAAGAGCCTTCCACAGCATTTGCCATCTCTAGTTTGGATGTAACAGATATGAGCTGTCAGAATGGAAATATTGGTGCGGTCCGCATCAATACTGTAGGGGGTTGGGGAGGTAACCGATATACCCTTACCCAGCCTGATGGTTCCACGAGGGGTCCAAAAAATGGAAGCACATTCTCCAATCTTTCACAAGATGGTCTATACCAAGTAAGCGTCACCGATGCCAATGGGTGTACCGTTACCGATAGTTTTACCTTAACTAGATTGGATGCCCCAACACTGACTTTGGATAATGGCGCCTCTGATTTTTGCTATGACAATTTTACCGCAGCTACCTTGGTAGTGAATGCTGCAGGTGGTTTGGCGCCTTATCAATATCGAATCAATGGGGGAACCTTGGGCGCTAGTAACAGCTTTGCTGGCCTTACACCTGGGACCTATACCATAGAAGTGGTGGACGCCAATGACTGTAGGGATACCGTGACGGCTACCATCGAACCTCAGGTAATAGCAAATGCAACCACCATTCAGGAGTTGGATTGTGCCGGACCTCCTGGACAGATTCAAGTGAATATCAGCAACGGATATACCTCTAGTGGCAATTATGATATTTATGAAGTAAGTATCAACGGGGCTCCCTATACATCGGATAATAACAACATAACGGGCAATTCTTTTGTCTATAGTATTCCAAACGATGGTTCCATTATCACGGATACCACATTCCAGTTCTTGGTTACGGATAGCAGGGGATGTACCACGGAAACTAACGTGGTGACCATTTCTCCGCCAGAAACCATTGCAGGGTCCGTTGTGGGAACGGATACCCAGTGTGGTGATAATACCAGTGGTATTGTGGAATTGATTCCCGATACGACTCAAGGAGTGCCACCTTATGAATTCAGTAATGACAATGGGGCTACCTTTGGTTCCCAAAACATTTTCTCCGGCTATGGACCGGGAACCCATGGCGGGTTCGTAATCCGTGATAGTAGGGGTTGTGTAAGCCCGGCCTATTCGGTGACCATTGCCGCCAGTGCTCCTTTGGATGCCACGGTTACACCTACCGATGCAGTTTGTTCAGCAGGTTCAGTGAACGGTTCCATTTCAACCACCATCAACAATGGTGTGGCACCTTTCGATTATATTCTCTTGGATGTTGCAGGAAATCTTGTGGCCCAATCAACAGGGACCGCCAGCACCACGGTTAACTTCCCAAACCTGCCTTTAGGTAATTATACGGTTGTTACCACAGATTCACAAGGTTGTGAGGACAGGGATGAAGTGGTTATCGATCAAAATCAGTTGGATTTGATTCCTTTGGATACCGATCCTGCCATCTGTTCCGATACTTCTTTCCCGTACCGAGTTCAAGCAACAGGAGGTACAGCACCTTATGAGTTTAGATTGGTGGGAGACCCTATATTTACACCAGGAACAGGAGCCGGAAACGATATTTTTGATGTTACAGGATTGGTAGTTCCTGGAGTGACCTATTTTGTTGAGGTTAGGGACGCATTGGGTTGTACCTATATTGAAGAAATAGACCCCATTGGGCCTATAAATCCAGTTGCAGTGGCAGCCACTGCCACATCAGCATCCTGTAATGTAGCTGGAAGCGGAAGTATTGATTACGAGGTTTCGGGTATTTCTGCTACCGGGGATTTCACATTGACCCTTCAGAATACGGATACGGGAGTTATTGTTTCCGGTCCAACACCGTTTTTTGGTGAGACCATTCCATATAATGGAACTTTTACGGGGCTGGCACCTGGGAACTATCAAATTGTGGTTAGGGACGATTTTAATGGATGTAGTGGTAGTACGTTGGTTTTCATAGGCTTTAGCTCGCCATCCATCACCATTGATAATTTTGTTGAAGCCACCTGTAATGCCGGGGCATTGGTAACGGTAAGAGGTTTTGGAAGCACAGAACCTTACAATTATGCTTATGTGCCTTCTGGAAATCCTGCACCAACCGTATTTGCTCCTGAAACTACTTTTGAAATACCGGGACCTTATCCTTCAGATTACGATTTTTATGTACAGGATGCCAATGGCTGTACGGCCATGACCACTTTAACGGTGACCCAAGAGGCCGGAGTGCCAAATCCCGTAATTGATGTGGTAAACCAATGTACCGCAACAAGTGGCTACCAAATCAATATGATATCACCCTTGTCTACAGGTTCAGGACTACCGGAGGAAACCTTCCAGTATGATATCGGCAGTGGTTATCAAACAGGTACCACCTTCATTGTTCCCAATCCCGGAACTTATTTGATTACGGTACGTGATGGCAACGGCTGTACCAACACCGTTACTGCGGAAGTGTTCGATTTCTTTGCCATTTCGGCAGACGCAACCTCATTCCCAACCTGTAATGCAGGAGATGGTGTAATCACAGTGAATACAACAGGAGGTAGTGGTAATTTTGAGTTCCAACTTCGGGATGCCGGTACATTGGCCAATATTGGTCCTGCCCAAAGCAGCAATGTATTCAACAATGTATTGCCCGGCGATTATAATATTTTGGTGACGGACCTAAGCTCCAACACCACCCCATTGTGTTCCGATGAGGCCATAGTGAATGTGTCCACGGTAAATACTCCGGTTATTACGGCGACTCCTTCTAGTGACGTAACCTGTTTTGGGGCGGACAATGGAACTATTTCGGTGGAACTGCAGCCAGGAAGTGATACGGATACTCCTTTGAGTTATATTTTATATGATGGTTCCAGTTCAACCATTATAGCTGGGCCGCAGGGCTCTCCTGTATTTGATGACTTGCCTCCGAACACCTATCAAGTAGAAGTAGTTTCCGATAGGGGCTGTACCGATCGTTCCGTGGACATCATCATCGGGGAACCTACCCAACTGATGGTCAATGCGGTGAACACCATTTTCAGTTGTAATCCGTCCAGTAACCAATTCAGTACGGCTACCATCACCATCTATACGGATACCAACGGAGATGGTTCGGGGACGGCTACTGGTACGGGTCCATACACCTATAGTATGAACGATGGTACCCCACAATTTGACGGAACGAATTTCCAGACCAGCAATACCTTTGAAGTGATTGACAATGGTACCAACCAAACCATCATTTTAACGGCACGGGACCAAAACGGTTGTGAGGAAACCTCCACGGTAACCATCAATACCCCAACAGATATCACTTTTAGTTACAATGTGAACCAAATTACCTGTGATGCAAGTGGTACCGGGGTAAGTGCAGGCTCCATTGAGATTATTGTAAACGAAGGCCCAGGAAACTATGAGGTGGAAATACTGCCGCTAGGTTCCGAACCTGCACGAAGTTCAGGAGGTATGGATCGGGTAACTTGGGATATTGCCACACCTGGGGACTACATCTTTGCGGTCACCGATGTGGGCAGTGGAGGCTGTACGTATTTGACGGCTACCATCAACATGCCCGAATACAATACCATTGAGGCCGTGATTGCTGAGGTGGAACCTGTGACTTGTTTCAACGGAAGTGATGGAGTTATCAGCTTGGCCATCAACAACTATAGCGGGGTGTACAATTATGAAGTATTCACCAGGGATAATTTAGGGGTGGAAACATCAACAGGGGTTACGGGCACTTTTGATACCAATGCACCTATCAACACTCCGGAACTTATCAACAATGTACCTGCAGGAAACCTTATTGTGCGTGTGGAGGCTTTGGATTCACCCTTCTGTGATGTGGCAAGTAATGTAGTGACCGTTCGGTCACCGGACAGACCTTTGACAGTGAATGCGGTACAAACCTCCCCTGTCACGTGTAATGTTCCGGGATTGGGTGAAATTACCGCGGCTGGTGATGGCGGCTGGGGAACCTATGAATACCAGTTGATTGCCCCAGATGGTTCTACAGTATTGGTGGATTACCCGAATACCAACCCAATTTTCCAAAACCTTTCGGTAGGTATTTATACGGTGAATGTAAGGGATGTAAGGGGATGTGAATCAAGTACGACGGTGGACCTACCATTGCCAACACCCATTACCGCCGATATTCAAATAGTAAATCCATTGGCATGTAACAATGACAATGATGGCGTCATAGAAGCCTATAATGTAGCTGGAGGGCAAGGTCCCGGAAACTATCTGTATCAGTTGAACCGATTGACGGATGGCACCAATAGTGGGCTACAAACAACACCAACATTTGCCAATTTGTCCGCAGGAGACTATACCATTACCATTTTTGATGGATGGAACTGTAGTTTCACCACGGTTCCGATTACGGTCCAAGACCCGGAAATTGTGGTGGCGGAATTAGTGGAGCTTCAACCACCTGGTTGTGGCGACCTTGGTAGAATGTTGCTGACTGTGACCAATCCCGAGCCTGGGGTAGATTATTTCTATCGCAGGTCGGGAACCACAGACCCATTTGTGCCATTTGGTGCAGGAATGTCGAGTGTGGAAATAACAGCGGATATTACCTTGGACCCAGGTCCTTTCCAATACGATGTGCAAAATTCAAACGGGTGTCCTTTTGAAAAATCGAACCAGATATCCTTGGATCCAGCGGCGCCTTTGGTCATTGCCTTGGATTTGACCAATGCCACCATTAATTGTGCTGGGGAAGCCACAGGGATTATCCGATCAGAGGCCTTCGGCGGAATTGGCAGCTATGTGTATACCTTGGTGAATTCCAACGTATTGCCACCAAATGCGGCTACCATAGTAAGACCGGCTCAAAGCTCAGGTATTTTTAGGGAATTGAACCCGGGTACCTATTACGTGTTTGCCCAAAGTGGAGGCTGTGAGGCCATATCCGATCCAATTGTAATTGACCCCAAACCACCTTTGGTGTTGGAGTATTTGGAAGCTGTTCCCGTATTATGTGCTGGGGATTCCAATGGACAGATCATTATTGAGGCCAGTGGCGGAACCGGTGCCATCAGGTATTCGATTTCTGATAACTTGAGTGAATTTTTTGAAGGTAACGACCCCATGAACCCAAATAGGAGAACCTTTACGGATTTGCCGCCTAGAACGTATGACATCATTATTCAGGATGATTTGGGTTGTACCATTACCAGAACAGTGGAGATTACCCAGCCAATGGAATTGTTGGCGGGCGTTGTGGCAACCACTCCTGAAACTTGTATGGGTGATAACGATGGAACCCTTACCTTGAGTGTAACCGGTGGAACTGCACCCTATTACACCAGTGTGAATTCTGCAGATGATGCTGATTTTGTACAAAACGATACCATGTTCTTCGATAATCTTCAAGGTGGGGAAACCTATGTCATCTTTGTGCGGGATGCCAACGGATGCCAGACCAACGTAGTGGCTGAAATTGGCATTGGCATCGATATCCAGGCAGAACCGATAGTGGAGTACGGCTGTGAGGGAATTTTCCCAAACAGTACCACGACCATCAATATTGGGGATAGTTCCCAATTGCCAAATCTATTGTTCTCTTTGGATGTGGATGATGTTCAGTTGGCTACGGACGAACGAACCTTTGGTGACCTCCCTCCCGGGGAACACACGGTGTATATCTACCATGTAAATGGATGTGTCACCTTTGTAGAATTTGAAATTGACGCCTATGAGCCATTGACCTTGGAAGCCATGAAAACAGGCCCAAATGAGGTGACTGCTATAGCCACTGGAGGTTTTGGAGGCTATGAGTACTTCTTCCAAGGAGAGTCTTATGGGGAGGTAAATGTCTTTAACATTAGTGTGGATGCCAACATCAACATCATGGTACGCGATCAAAACGGATGTGTGGCCAATCTGGTCTTGCCTTTCAACTTTGAAGGTATGCCGGAAATGCCCAATTTCTTCACGCCGGATGGCGATAACCTAAATGATTATTGGTACCCTAAAAACCGGGAGTTCTTTCCAAATATCGATGTGATCATCTACGATCGCTATGGTAGGGTAGTGGCCCGATTGGACCAGGTGAAGAAATGGGACGGTAATTATGAGGGCAAACCGCTCCCAACAGGGGATTACTGGTACGTGGTAAATGCCAATGACAATGAAAAGCAGCAGTTTGTCGGACATTTTACCCTATATCGAGAATAAAGTATTGAACCGTGTTGCA
>JAGQZL010000104.1 GCA_020434915.1 Allomuricauda sp.
AATCAAAAGATTTATGAGATTGATCAATTGGATAAAATTCTTGAAGATTGTTGGGATTTAAATGAAAAAATTTTGCTGATACTTAATGATAATACTTCTTATAAGGATTATATTAAGGCACTCGCAACCTTAAATAATTTCAACTGGAAAAAGCAAAATGAACTTTCAATATCAATGTTCAATCAATCAATTTATGATCTTTACGATTCTGATAAAATTCGAAGTATTTATAAAATAAGTCCTGGATATTTTTCTACTAACGAAGTTGAATTGAATAAATTCATTTTTGAAAATGATCCTTAATTGATCCAATTAGGTCTTCTGCTTCTTCTTTTTCGCGGCTGGAAACAACACATTATTCAGGATCAGGCGAAAACCGGGTGAGTTCGGATGTAGGTTGAGATCGGTTGGTGGATCACCCACAAAATGCTGATAATCCTCCGGGTCATGACCTGCCAGGAAAGTCCACATGCCTTTGCCGTATTCGCCATGGATGTAACGCACCTCCCCAAGTGATTTATTCTCGCCCATCACCAGCACATTGGGTTTTACATATTGTTTGCGAAATGCAGTGGTTTGCCCCATGAATCCTTTGATCACTTGCGTATGATCCTGACATAACATGGTTGGCACCGGGTCCCACTTGGCCGAAAACTCAAACAATGAAAAATAATCATTTTGCGGATTGGCCATCCTTTGGCGTTGCTGCGGATCAACATCTATGGAAGAAATTTCGTATTCAAAGGGATTGGTGCTTATGGTAAAATTAGTGAAAGCAAAACATTTGGAATAATCGAGTTTAGCCTGTGCATTCGGATCTGGCGGATCACCATCAAACATGTAATCACAGATATCCACGCCTTCTGCTGCCAACGCTACATCATAACTATCCGGGGCTGAGCACATCGAAAACAGGTAACCGCCTCCTGCCGTAAAATCCCTGATTTTTTGTGCCACCGCCAGTTTGCATTGCGATACCTTGCTAAATCCCAGTTTGTGTGCAATTTCTTCATTGTAAGCCACATCCTGCCGGTACCAGTCGGCATCCCGGTAACGGGCCCAGAATTTTCCATATTGTCCTGTAAAATCTTCATGATGGAGGTGTAACCAATCATAGAGTGCCAATTTATCTCCCAACACTTCCTCATCATAAACGGTGGTATATGGAATTTCCGCATAGGTGAGTACCATGGTCACGGCATCGTCCCAAGGCTGGTTCCCCTTTGGGGAATAGACTGCAATTTTTGGGGCTTTTTCCAAAATAACGGCGTCTTGGTTTTGGGAAGGACTACTGATATCATCCAAAATTTGATTGGCTTGATCATCCGAGAGCACTTCAAAGGAAACTCCTCTTATTTGACATTCCTTTCTGATGGTCTCTCCGTCCGGCAACAAAAAGGAGCCACCACGATAGTTCAACAGCCATTGCACCTTTTGCTGTTTGGAAAGCACCCAGTAGGTAATGCCATAGGCCTTTAAATGGTTCTCTTGACCTTCCGCATCCATCGGGATTAAAATGACGGAAGCGAAAGATTGGATCGAAAAGAGCAATAAAATTAAAAGGAGACCTCTCGACTGCGCTCGAGGTGACAGAAATTGAATTATTTTAGAACGGCACGTCATTATCATCTGGGTCATCGTCACTGTTCATTGCACTACCAAAAGCTTCATCCGCACTCGGGAATTTTGGTGTTGCAAAGGGATTTTCTTCGTCCGCATTCATCTTCGATTGGAATTCGAATGGGGAATCAAAGTCATCCAAGTTATCAAATTTACCCAGAGCACCCACAAATTTTAACCTAATATTATCCAAACCACCATTACGGTGCTTGGCCACAATAAACTCCGCTTGACCTTGGGTAGGGGTGCGTTCCTCATCGTCCCATTCGTCAATTTTGTAGTATTCGGGTCTGTAAATGAAGGATACGATATCTGCATCCTGCTCAATGGCCCCGGATTCCCTTAAATCCGAAAGGATGGGTCGTTTACTACCTCCACGGGTCTCTACAGCCCTGGAAAGCTGTGATAGGGCAATTACAGGAACATCCAATTCCTTGGCCAAAGCCTTTAGGTTACGGGAAATAGTGGAAATCTCCTGTTCCCGGTTACCTCCTTTTTGGCTTCCACCGGCTGTCATCAACTGCAAATAGTCAATAATGATCAACCTAATCTTATGCTGTGACGCCAATCGTCTTGCCTTGGCCCTAAGGTCAAAGATGGAAAGCGATGGGGTATCATCAATGAACAAAGGTGCCTTTTCCAAGGCCTTTACCTTTACGTTCAATTGTTCCCATTCGTGCTTTTCCAATTTCCCGGTACGCAATTTTTCCGAGGAAAGTCCCGTTTCCGAGGATATCAAACGGGTAATCAACTGTACGGAGGACATCTCCAGGGAGAAGAATGCCACGGGAATATCTGAATTCACGGCTATGTTCCTGGCCATGGACAGCGTCAATGCTGTTTTACCCATACCTGGTCTTGCCGCTACAATGATCAAATCACTGGGTTGCCAACCGGAGGTCAATCTATCCAATTTATCAAATCCGGATGGAATACCACTAAGTCCTTCCTTATTGGAAATTTCTTCAATTTTTTTCTTGGCTTGGATTACCAAATTTTGAGCAGTTTCCGCAGAACGTTTCAAGTTGCCTTGGGTCACTTCATACAATTTGGCCTCTGCATTGTCCAAAAGGTCGAACACATCGGTAGCGTCACCGTAAGCCTCCTCAATAATTTCACTGGAGATCTTTATAAGACTTCTTTGAATATACTTTTGAAGAATGATTCTGGCGTGGAACTCAATATGGGCCGAAGAGGCCACTTTTTGGGTCAATTTAATAAGGTAAAAGTCCCCTCCAACCGCTTCTAGCTTGCCATCCTTCTTCAATTGGGCCGAAACAGTTAATAAATCCACAGGCTCCGAGGATTCGAACAATTTGAAGATGGCCTCGAAGATATACTTGTGGGCATCCTTGTAGAAAACTTCAGGATGTAGGATATCTATTACTTCATCCACCCCTTTTTTATCAATCATCATAGCTCCAATCACAACTTCCTCTAAATCAACTGCTTGAGGAGGTATTTTACCTTTCTCAAGGCTGATGAGGGTCGACTTGTCCACTCGATGTCCGACAATGGGGCTAGGTTTATCCATGACTGCGAAAGTAGCTAATTAACCTTTAGTTAACTTTAGAATTGATGAATACGATTTTCACAGGTACTCAACAATTTAAATGTTGATAACTTTAAATACCTGTTAATAACATAAAAAAAAGAAAGGATAAAACCTAATGAAATCGGTTAACCTCTGAAAAACAAGAATTACTCGTCGAAAACACCCATCTCGGAATACTTTTCCATCCTGGATTTCACCAAATCTTTTGGTGATAACTTTTTAAGTTCCTCGTAGTGGGAAGAAATTTTATTTTTTACAATTTCAAAAGTTTTTTCCCTATTGGTATGGGCACCGCCCAAAGGTTCCTTAACAATCTCATCGACCAATTTCTGCTTTTTCATATCGGCAGCGGTCAGTTTGAGGGCGTCAGCGGCTTGCTCCTTAAACTCCCAGCTTCTCCACAAAATGGAAGAACAGGATTCTGGGGAAATTACGGAATACCATGTATTTTCCAACATCAATACTTTATCGCCCACACCAATGCCCAAGGCACCACCGGATGCTCCTTCGCCAATGATCACCACAATGATCGGCACTTTAAGACGTGTCATTTCCAAAATGTTCCTTGCAATGGCCTCGCCTTGTCCCCTTTCCTCGGCCTCAATGCCAGGGTAAGCTCCGGGAGTATCAATAAAACACACCACGGGAATTCCGAACTTTTCTGCGGACTTCATCAACCTAAGGGCTTTTCTATACCCTTCTGGGTTGGCCATACCAAAATTTCTATATTGGCGGGTTTTGGTGTTGTATCCTTTTTGTTGACCAATGAACATATAGCTCTGGTCCCCGATTTTACCAAGACCACCGATCATGGCCTTGTCATCCTTTACATTTCTATCACCATGAAGTTCCAAAAAAGTATCCCCGCATATGGCCCTGATATAGTCCATTGTGTAAGGGCGGTTGGGATGTCTTGACAATTGAACCCTTTGCCAAGCCGTCAAATTTTTATAGATATCCTTTCGGGTCTCGTCGAGTTTTTTCTCAATCTGTGTGCAGGTCTCGCTAACGTCCACATCACTTTCTTCCCCAATGATCATACATTTTTGAAGTTGTTCTTCAAGTTCTTTGATGGGGAGTTCAAATTCTAGATATTCCATGGGAAGTCTTTATTTTCAACTAAAACAGTGGGGACAAATATATAACATTATGGGATACCCAAATAAAATGTCCAAGGCATTTAACTTCAAACAATTGGATAAAATGAAGCAATCAACGTTTGGCCTTCATCAACATATAAACTGCATATGCCCCAAAAAGTAGGTTGGGAATCAACACGGCCAACAAGGGCGAAAATCCGGATTGTTCCGCTAGGGTGCCAAAAACCTTATCAAAGAAAATGTAGACAAACGCCACCCCAATTCCGAAAGCCAAATTAAGGCCCATCCCCCCTCTTCTTTTTACCGAGGATACAGCAACGGCTATGACTGTCAAGATAAAGGCAGCAATGGGCAAGGCCCACCGTTTATATTTTACCAATACATAGGCATTGATATTGGATGCACCCTTCCGGCGTTGGTCATCTATAAAATCGTTCAACTCAAAAAGGTTTTTGGTCTCGGCGATGTAGGACACCGGGGTCAGGTCATCAATCTCGAATGAAAAAATGGTATCCAACCTACTCTTGGTCTGTACATATTCGGTTTCTCCCCTGACAATGCGCTTCTCGTACCTTGTTAGCCTATACACACTGTCCTTGTCCACCCATCTGATATTATTGGCAGAAATCTTGTAATCCAATTTTCCAATGGAATCAAAATGCTCATATGTAAAGTTATAGCCCAACTTACGGTTGGGATCAAAACTGCTTACGTATATATAGTCAGTTTCGTTGAGTTGGTTGAAGATATTTTCCGTGACCCGGTCCTGTCTCCCCTTCTTAAAGTATTTGTATTCAAATTCATTGAATCCGATACTGGCATGGGGCACTATGAACATCCCCATCAAAAAAATGAGGATGGCCACCAAGGTGGCACCAATAAAATAGGGTCGTAAAAAGCGCCAATAAGACACCCCGGAACTCAATATGGCTACAATCTCCGTATTGCTGGCCAGTTTTGAAGTAAAAAAGATGATGGACAAAAACAGGAATATGGGAAGCAAGAGGTTTCCGATTACCAAGGTAAAGTTGCCATAAAAGACAATCACTTCGGACAAAGGAGCTTCGTTGTCTATGATTTTCCCAATTTTCTCCGCCAAGTTGGCCATGATCCCAATAGGCACAAATAACATGAGCATGCCCAAAAAGGTGACCAAGTAGCGTTTTAATATGTACCTGTCCAGTATGGTGAGCATCAGAGTCTTTTATCCATTTGTTGAACCATTTTGGTTTTCCATTCCAGAAAATCCCCTGCTAAAATACGTTCTCTGGCCGTACGTACCAACCACAGATAAAATCCTAGGTTGTGGATGGTGGCAATCTGCTTGCCCAGGTACTCATTGGCAGCAAACAAATGTCGTAAATACGCCTTGGAATATTCCGTATCCACAAAGGTGATTCCCATTTCATCAATGGGGGAAAAATCGTTTTCCCACTTTTTGTTTTTGATGTTGATGGTGCCATGGGCAGTGAACAACATGCCATTACGTGCATTTCGGGTAGGCATGACACAATCGAACATATCCACACCCAAAGCTATGTTCTCCAAAATGTTGATGGGGGTTCCCACACCCATGAGGTATCTTGGCTTGTCTTCCGGGAGAATATCGCAGACCAACTCGGCCATTTCATACATTTCCTCGGCAGGTTCCCCAACCGAAAGTCCGCCAATGGCATTTCCCTCGGCACCTACCGATGCGATGTACTCTGCAGATTGTTTCCTCAAATCCTTATAAGTGGAACCTTGCACTATGGGAAAAAAGCTTTGGGAATATCCATATTTAAAAGGAAGTTTCTCCAAATGGTTGATGCATCGGTCCAACCACCTATGGGTAAGGTGCATGGAGCGCTTTGCATAATTATAATCACAGGGATAGGGTGTACATTCATCAAAGGCCATGATGATATCGGCTCCGATGGTCCGCTGGATCTCCATCACATTTTCTGGGGTGAACACGTGGTGGGAACCATCGATATGGGATTTGAACTTTACCCCTTCTTCCTTGATCTTTCGGTTATCGGAAAGTGAATATACCTGATACCCTCCGCTATCGGTCAATATATTCCGATCCCAACCCATGAACTTGTGCAACCCACCTGCTTCTTCCAAAATTCCTGTACCGGGTCGTAGATATAGGTGATAGGTATTGCCCAAAATAATATCGGGATTGATTTCATCCTTCAACTCACGCTGATGAACCCCCTTCACAGAGGCCACTGTGCCCACAGGCATAAAAATGGGAGTTTGGATGGTACCGTGATCGGTGGTCAACTCTCCTGCCCTTGCTTTGCTGTTGCTATCCTTTTGTACTAAGGTAAAATCCAATGGTTTCGTTTAAAACCGCAAATATAACGATCTCATTTTCGCCAAGCCTTAACAAAAAAATAAAGTTTGTCAATAAGGCTCTTGATAAATAATCCATTTCCGTTTGTTTAGGCCACCCATAGCCTGTACTTTTGAAAAATTAAATTTTACACAATGCCGAACACTCAAGAACTACAGGACTTGGTAGTCCAGGTCAGAAGGGACATCCTACGAATGGTCCACAAGGTAAATTCAGGGCATCCGGGAGGATCCTTGGGTTGTACCGAATTTATGGTTGCCCTCTACAATGAAATCATGGATTTGAAGGATGGATTTGATATGGATGGAATTGGTGAAGATCTCTTCTTTTTGTCCAACGGACATATTTCCCCAGTTTTTTACAGCGTTTTGGCGCGAAGGGGCTATTTCCCCATTGAGGAATTGAATACGTTTAGGTTGATCAATTCCAGATTGCAGGGACACCCTACTACCCATGAGGGATTACCAGGTGTACGGGTTGCCTCTGGATCATTGGGTCAAGGCATGTCCGTGGCCATAGGTGCCGCCTTGACAAAAAAGTTGAACAATGATGACCATTTGGTGTTCAGTCTTCATGGTGATGGCGAATTGCAGGAAGGTCAAAATTGGGAAGCCATTATGTTTGCTGCAGGAAACAAAGTGGACAATTTGATTGCCACCATAGATCGTAATGGACAACAAATTGATGGACCTACCGAAGAAGTGCTTCCATTAGGGGATGTTCCTGAAAAATTCAGGGTTTTTGGGTGGGATGTTTTGGAAATCAAAAATGGCAATGACCTGGAACAAGTGGTAGCTGGTTTAAGAGAGGCCAAGAGCAGAACCGGAAAAGGAAAGCCAGTCTGCGTGGTCATGGATACTGTTATGGGTAACGGTGTTGATTTTATGATGTACACCCATGCTTGGCACGGCAAAGCTCCTAATGATGAGCAATTGGCCACTGCCTTGGCACAAAATCCAGAAACCTTAGGCGATTATTAATTAAGAAACAGACATCATGACAAAATATACAGACCAAGGAAAACAGGACACACGCAGCGGATACGGTGCGGGAATGACAGAATTGGGAAGAACCAACCCCAACGTAGTGGCACTTTGCGCCGACCTTGTGGGCTCCCTAAAAATTGAAACGTTTATTGAGGAAAATCCAGAACGATTTTTCCAAGTAGGGATTGCAGAGGCCAATATGATGGGCATTGCGGCCGGTTTGACCATTGGAGGAAAAATTCCGTTTGCTTCCTCTTTTGCCAATTTTGCCACAGGACGTGTGTATGACCAAATCCGTCAGTCCATTGCCTATTCCGATAAAAACGTAAAAATCTGTGCTTCCCACGCAGGGCTTACCCTTGGGGAAGATGGGGCCACCCACCAGATTTTGGAAGATATCGGTTTGATGAAGATGTTACCTGGGATGACCGTGATCAATCCTTGTGACTTTAACCAGACCAAGGCAGCTACCATTGCCATTGCCGAACATCATGGGCCTGTTTACCTTCGATTTGGAAGACCCAAAGTGGCCAACTTTACCCCAGTGGACCAAAAATTTGAAATCGGAAAGGCCTTGCTGTTGAGCGAAGGTACCGATGTGTCCATTGTTGCCACAGGCCATTTGGTATGGCAAGCGCTTCTGGCCGCAGAAAATTTGGAAAACCAAGGAATCTCTGCAGAAGTAATCAACATCCACACTATAAAACCTTTGGATGAAAAGGCCATTTTGGATTCCGTAAAGAAAACAGGTTGTGTGGTAACTGCGGAAGAGCATAATTATTTGGGTGGACTGGGCGAAAGTGTTGCCAGGGTACTAGCCATGCACCATCCTACCCCGCAAGAATTTGTGGCGACCCAGGATACTTTTGGAGAAAGTGGAACCCCGGACCAACTCATGGAGAAGTACGGTCTGAACAATAAAGCCATAGAAGCGGCCGTTTTAAGAGTGTTGAAGCGGAAATAGTTTCCGATATCATTTTATGATATACTTCAATACCTTAAAAAAGAACATTTTATGAAAAAAACGCTTCTAGTAGCAGTTTTTGCCCTATTCGGGGCAACTGCATTTGCCCAAAGTGGCTCAGGATTTGGTATCAAAGCTGGTCTTTCCTACAACAAAAACGGAGATTTGATCAGTTCCGTTGGCGACGGTGGACAGGATATCATTGAAGGCGCCGAAGGAAAAGCAGGTTATCATTTTGGTTTCTGGGGAAAATTGGACTTTCCTAAAATTTATCTCCGTCCGGAATTGGTGTACTCAAAAACAAAGAGTTCCTATGATGTGAACGGGGATTCCCAAGACTATGATATTTCCAAATTGGACATGCCCGTACTTTTGGGATACAAAATCATTGGACCGCTCCATATTTTTGCAGGACCCGCTTTCCAATACACCTTGAACAACGATTTGGGTGATTTAGTGGTGGAAGATGTAAAGAATGATTTTACGGTAGGCCTCAATGCCGGTGTGGGCGTAAATCTAGGAAAACTAGGATTGGATGTACGCTACGAACGTGGATTCTCTGAAAACGAAGCCGAATTTATAGACAACAACATTACCACGGTTTCTGGTAGGGTAGACTCCAGACCATCGCAAGTGATTTTTGCACTTTCGGTTAAGTTGTAAAAAATAGCAGTATAAAAAAAGCCCGTTCAATTGAACGGGCTTTTTTTATTTTATCTAATTGGTATCTGGATCCAAGTAATCTGGAACGCCATCTCCATCGGCATCTGGGTAAGGAAAAATAATGTTGCCATCATCATCCGTGATTTCACTTCGAGTGGAAACACCATCCCCATCGTCATCGGCATCAAAAAAAAAAAAAAAAAAGCTAATTGATTCA
>JAGQZL010000105.1 GCA_020434915.1 Allomuricauda sp.
TATCCGTAATAATGGCCTCATCCGAATCTGGAAGTTTGGCCAAGAAATGCCGTTCAATTTTGTTGTAGAGGGTCAGTTCCACCTTTTTGGGGTCCACAAAGATAAACTTCACCTCGGCAGGGTGTTTTTTATAGAGTAGGGAAGTAATGACCGCGTTCAACCCTACGGATTTACCCTGTCCCGTGGCACCTGCCATCAAGAGGTGGGGCATTTTGGCCAAGTCCACCACAAAAGTTTCGTTGCTGATGGTTTTTCCAAAGGCAACGGGCAGTTCCATTTCGGCTTTTTGGAATTTATTGGAAGCGATGACTGATCGCATGGATACCACAGTGGCATTCTTATTCGGAACTTCGATACCCACGGTACCCTTTCCTGGGATGGGCGCAATGATCCGAATACCCAATGCTGCCAATGAAAGGGCAATGTCATCCTCCAAGTTCTTGATTTTGGAAATACGGATTCCAGCCTCAGGGACAATTTCATAGAGTGTTACCGTTGGACCAATGGTTGCCTTGATCTGGGCAATCCCGATTTTATAGTTTTTGAGCGTGCTAACGATACGGTTTTTGTTCTCCTCCAACTCCTCTTGGTTGATGGTTATGCCACCAGAGGCCCCATGGGCATCCAACAAATCAATAGGAGGGAACTTGTAATTGCCCAGTTCGAGTTTGGGATCAAACTCTCCAAAATCCTTGACCAGTTTGGCCGCTTTCACATCGCTTTCTTCCTCTTCCTTGGTTTCCTCCACGGTAAGGTCAATATCTTCTTCCTCTTCTTCGGGAAGGTTAACGTCCAAACCAGCTTCGTTCGTTAGGGGAGGGATGTCTTTTTTATGGGTATAGGTGTCGATTTTCTCAGGTACGCTATCACTCATGTTGAGCTCAATACTGTGCTCTTCATTTTCATCCATAGCATCATTTGTTGTCGTGACCGGCTCTTGAAAATCGGATTTGATTTTTTGTTTCTGGGAACGGAAGAAATTGGCAAACCCTTCGGGAGTAAAATTGAAAAGTCGCACCAAGATCACCATCAATATAAAGATGAGGATAAGAAAGACCCCAATTTTACCGGTGTAGTCTTGCAGAAAATCATTCATTTCATACCCTATCAGACCACCAAGTAGTGGAAGGTCCGATGCAAAAAATCCCAAGGCAACGGAAACCCAGATGATGCCGACCAGGCCCCAAATCCATTTTCCGATCAATCCTTTGGAGTCCAGCCCCAAAAACAGGTAAAGTCCGGTAATGGCCAAAAGAAAGGGGAAAGCGAAGGATGCGAGTCCGAATCCCTGATACATGAAAAAGTGGCTTACACTGGCCCCAAACTTGTTCAAAAGGTTGCTGGCCTGCGCATTTCGGTTTGCAAATTCGGAAAGCATGCTCTGGTCTTCCTGCCATGTAAAATAGAATGACATGAACGAGAAGAAGAGTGCAATGCTGAGAACGATCAAAAGACTACCAAAGATGATCTTGTTCTGCTTGGAAGGCTTGAACGAGAATTTCTTCTTGGCTGCCGTAGGTTTTGATTTTGATTTTGTTCGTTTTTTTGCCATCAATCCTGTTTAGTGCGGGGCTAAGTTACAAATTTACGATGCTACTCTTTACCTTGGATGCCGCTAGATGAATTTGGGTACGTAAATGATGAGTCCAATGATGCTGGCAACAATGGATACTATCATAACGGCACCTGCCGAAATATCTTTTATCAAACCTATTTTGGGGTCCTTTTTCGGTTGGATATAGTCGCAGATTTTTTCAATGGCCGTGTTGAGTGCTTCAATCCCCATGACCATACCAATGGCAAAAAGTTGAAGGATCCACTCGGTGTTGGTAATCTCAAAATAGAACCCAACGGCCGTCATCACCAAGGCAATAAAAAATTGGATCTTGATGCTGGACTCCGTTCGCAATAAGAGGAACATGCCCTTTAGGGCATATCCCACACTGCGAATTCTATTTTTTAAAAAAGATTCCCTAGGCATTCATTACGGCTTCTAGTGCTGCTTGGTAATTGGGCTCCTCGCCGGTTTCGTTTACCTGTTCCGTATAGGTTACGGTACCATCTTTGTCCACCACCACAATACACCTTGATAAAAGCCCTTCAAAGGCACTGTCGGTAAAGGTCACCCCATAGTCTGCCCCAAATTTCCCGGTTTTATAGTCGGAAAGCATTTCCACATTGGTGATGCCTTCAGCACCGCAAAATTCCTTTTGGGCAAAAGGAAGGTCCTTGGAAATACAAAGCACTTTTACATTTTCCAGATTAGCGGCATCTTGGTTAAACTGTCGTACGGATTGTGCACAAACCCCTGTGCCCACACTGGGGAAAATGTTCAGGACCAGTTTTTGTCCTTTATAATCCGCAAGGGTAGCATCTGTCAAATCTGTTTTGGTGAGTTTAAAATCAGGTGTTTTTGAACTCACTTTTGGTAATTCCCCTGAGGTTGTGGCTGGGTTTCCGCCAAATAATATTGAAGCCATGTCAGTGTTCTTTAATTTTGGTGTGAAGGTAAAAAGAATCAGGTTGAAAGCCCTAACTCCTTCAACGATTTTAGAAAAATTTAAAGTGGATAATTTTTAGTCCGCCGAACTGGTCGTCAACTGCTTGATCTTAATTTTGAAAGCGGCGAACAACAAAGTCATAATAGGGCTCAACCAATTGAAAACGGCATAAATGGCATATTCGCCCACGCCAACACCCAATACACCACTATGGTACGCGCCGCAAGTGTTCCAAGGGACAAGCACAGAGGTTACCGTGCCGGAATCCTCCAACGAACGACTGAGGTTTTCAGGTGCCAGGCCACGTTCCTTGTAGGCCTTGGAAAACATTTTCCCGGGAACCACAATGGCCAAATATTGGTCAGAGGCAGTGACATTGAGGGCCAAACAGCTTCCCACGGTACTGGCAAAAAGTCCAAAAGTAGTCTTGGCCATCTTCAACAGGGACTCGGTAATGCGCTCCAATGCGCCAATACCGTCCATAATGCCTCCAAAAACCATGGCACAGACAATCAACCAAATGGTGCCTAGCATCCCGGACATACCTCCTGATGAAAACAAATCGTTCAGTGCGGGGTCTTGGGTGGCAATTTCCGTATCCACGGTAATGGCGTTCAAAATGCCTTTGTAGGCCGACTCGAACGTCAGTTCAGTGCCTCCTCCGATGGTGGCCACAATATCTGGTTGAAAAATCAAGGCGAACAATCCGCCCAAAAGTGTCCCTATCAAAAGGGCCATCAATGGCGGGGCTTTTTTAACGATTAATCCAATAACGGCCAAAGGCACCAAAAAAAGCCAACCGTTAATGTTGAAAGTGGAACCAATAGTGTTCAGAATGGCACTGGTGTCCGCTTCGCCTGTGGTATCAATGGTGAATCCCAATATGATGAATACAATCAGTGTAATGATGATAGTAGGGGTGGTGGTCAAAGCCATATAGCGGATGTGGGAGAACAAATCCCCACCTGCCATGGCTGGGGCCAAATTGGTGGTATCACTCAAAGGTGACATCTTATCCCCAAAATAGGCGCCCGAAAGTACTGCGCCTGCCGTCATTCCCAGGGAAATATCCAAGGCCTCCCCAATCCCGATCAATGCTATGCCCACGGTGGCGGCTGTTGTCCAGCTACTTCCAGTGGCAATGGATATGATGGCACATATGATGACACAGGCTGCCAGAAAGATGGTTGGATTCAAAATCTGTAGGCCATAGTAGATCATGGCAGGAATAATACCACTGACCAACCAAGTTCCGGACAAGGCTCCGACCATTAGGAGTATGAGCAAAGCTCCGGTGGTGGAACGCACATTTTCGGCCACTTCGTCAATCATCTGTTGGTAGGACACGTTGTTAAAGAACCCCACAATAGCAGCTACGGCACCACCCATCAAAAGAATAAATTGATTGGAGCCACTCAATGCATCATCACCAAAGACAAATACATTATAGGCTAGCATGCCCACAAGGGCAAAGACGGGTATGAGCGCCTCGGTAATGCTAAGTTGTTTGTTCTCTACAATATGTTCGTCTTCCCTAAACTTTGATTTTTCCTCTGTGTTCGGCATTTGGTCTGAATTTGTAAAGAGGTAATATTACGATTTTGAACCCTGTTCTGCAAACCGCAATACGATACTCGTTATGCCAAAGCCGAATCAGCGGCCAAGATTCCCAATTCCTCCATGCAGCCTCTCATGGCCTTGTAGGTGGTATGGATATCATTGTCCAATCCAATGGAAAAACGGATAAGTCCCTCGGACAGACCCAATTGTTTTTGTTCTTCCTCTGGAATTTCGGAAGAAGTGGATGTTCCGGAAGCGCTGAACAAGGTTTTGTAGAAGCCAAGACTCACCGCCAAATACCCTAATTTTTTTTGTTGCATGAGTTCCATCAATGCGTTGGCCTTGTCCAAAGTGCCCACATCAAGTGTAAGCATGCCCCCGAATCCGTATTCGTGGTTCATTTGGGCTTTCATCAATTCGTGGGATGGGTGGGAGGCCAATCCGGGATACACCACTTTTAAACCGTCCTCTTCAAATTTATTGGCAAGGTAACTGGCATTTTCACTGTGCTTTTTGATGCGAATGTGCAAGGTGCGCATGTTTTTTAGAATGGAAGCAGCCCTTAAACTATCCATGGTACTTCCCAAAAGCATCCCTGCGCCATTGTTCACATCCTTCAAACTGAGACAGAAATCTGTGGAGGCACAAACAGCCCCGGCCACACAGTCACTACTACCGTTGATGAATTTGGTAAGGCTGTGTACCACAATATCGGCGCCTAACTGTGCGGCATTGATGGTCAACGGGGAGAATGTGTTGTCCACCACCAATGGCATACTGTGTTCTTTCGCCATTTTGGAGAGTGCCCCAAGATTGGCTATCTCCAATAGCGGATTGCTCACGGCCTCACAATAGATCATTTTGGTTTTAGGGGTGATGGCATTTTTTACCACATCAAGATTGGTAATGTCCACAAAGGAAACGGTAATGTTGAATTTCTTCAGGAAGTTTTTCATAAAGGCATACGTGCCGCCATAAATGGTTCTGCTGCACACAATATGGTCCCCGGTATCACAAAGCTGGAGAATAACAGCGGTTATGGCTCCCATGCCACTAGCAAACACGTTGGCCGACTCTGTGCCTTCCAATTGCGCCATGGCTTCCCCTAAATATAGGTTGGAAGGGGAGGAGTGCCTGCTATATAAATAACATCCCTCCGTATTTCCCTCGAAAGTATCGAACATAGTCTTTGCTGAAAGAAAAGTGTAGGTTGATGAATCTGAAATAGAAGGGTTTACGCCTCCAAATTCGCCAAAATGTTGAAGGTCCTGAATATGCTCTGATGCTTTATAGTCCATGATGTACAGTTTTTGATAAAATTATACATATGAAGACATAAAGTCAATCATTAATTTAATATATAGATTATTGTTCTGTTTATATTTAAAATATAGAATAAAAGTCTAAAAATGTTTAATTTTGCTTTTATTCAAGAAAATTTGTCAGCATGGAATTGGATGAAACGGACAAACAACTGGTGAAATTGCTTCAGGAAAATTGCAAGAAGACTACCAAAGAGTACGCAGATATCCTGCAATTGTCAAAAACAGCGGTGTATGAGCGTATTCGTCGTTTGGAGCGAAACGGGGTAATCACAGATTATGTGGCCTTGGTCAACAAAAAGAAGGTAAGCAAGGACTTTACAGTGCTATGCCACATTCGATTGGTGCAGCACACCAAGGAAAATGTGTTGAAGTTTGAAAGGGAGGTTCTTAAATTGGATGAGGTGTCCGAATGTTTTCATGTAGGGGGTGATTACGATTACATCCTGAAAATCAACGTAGAGGACATGAAGAGTTATCGGGAGTTCATGATTACCAAGCTTACTGCCATCAACAACATTGGCAATACGCAAAGCTCGTTTGTGATCAACGAGGTGAAGAACAGCCCGACTGTGCATCTTGGGTAAGAGCTCTTTTGTTATTGTGGATGATGGTTTTTGTTGTTTTTCATTACCATTGGTTTGGGGGCTTCCCAAAAAACATTCGTATTTTTACGGTCGTTTTGTGTAAACACAGTGAATACGAATTTATCCTTACAAATACTACAATATGAATCAATATGATGTAGCTATCATTGGCTCTGGACCTGGAGGTTATGTAGCGGCCATACGATGTGCCCAATTGGGAATGAAAACTGCTTTAATAGAGAAATATGCCACTTTGGGGGGGACTTGCCTGAACGTGGGCTGTATCCCATCCAAAGCACTGTTGGATTCATCCCACCATTATGAAGATGCGGTTAAGCATTTTGAGGAACATGGCATTGACATCCCAGGGGAAATCAAGGTGAATCTGGAGCAAATGATTGCCAGAAAGCAGGGCGTAGTGGACCAAACCACCAAGGGCATCGAGTTTTTGATGGACAAAAACAAAATAGATGTGTACCACGGTTTGGGAAGTTTCAAGGATGCCACACATATAAATATTGAGAAAGAGGATGGAACGGAGTCCATTGAGGCCAAGAACATCATCATTGCTACAGGTTCCAAGCCATCCAGCTTGCCATTTGTCAGCATAGACAAGGAGCGTGTGATCACCTCTACCGAAGCCTTAAAATTGAAAGAGGTGCCAAAGCACTTGATCGTGATTGGTGGCGGTGTCATTGGATTGGAATTGGGGCAAGTCTATAAACGTCTTGGCTCAGAAGTGACTGTTGTGGAATACATGGACCGAATTATCCCGGGAATGGATGGTGCACTTTCCAAGGAGCTCACCAAAGTGATGAAAAAACAGAAGGTAAAGTTCAACCTTTCCCACAAAGTGAAATCCGTAGAGCGCAAAGGTGATGAGGTTATTGTGAAAGCGGACGACAAGAAAGGCGAGGAAGTCACCCTCACTGGGGATTATTGCTTGGTAAGTGTGGGGCGTAGACCCTACACCGAAGGCTTGAACCTTGAGGCTGCCGGCGTAAAAATGGACGATAGGGGAAGAGTGGAAGTGAACAGTCATCTCCAAACCAACGTTTCGAATATTTACGCCATTGGCGATGTGGTGAAAGGAGCTATGTTGGCCCATAAGGCGGAAGAAGAAGGGACTATGGTAGCCGAATTGTTGGCGGGCCAAAAACCACATATCGATTATAACTTGATTCCTGGAGTGGTCTATACGTGGCCAGAGGTAGCCGCAGTGGGTAAAACCGAAGAGCAATTGAAGGAAGAAGGTGTTGAATACAAAGTGGGGCAATTCCCGATGCGGGCATTGGGACGTTCCCGTGCCAGCATGGATTTGGATGGATTTGTGAAAATATTGGCGGATAAGAAAACCGATGAGGTTTTGGGAGTTCACATGATCGGGGCCCGTTGTGCAGATTTGATTGCCGAAGGGGTAACCGCCATGGAATTCAGGGCATCTGCCGAGGATATTTCCAGAATGAGCCATGCGCATCCAACCTTTGCAGAAGCTGTGAAAGAAGCCGCTTTGGCTGCAACCGATGATAGGGCACTGCACATCTAGGTATCAATTTTGAATAAATAGCAAGAAAAGCATTCAGTCTCCAGATTGGATGCTTTTTTTTATGGTAAGTTAGTTAGCCTCTTACGGTCCGCAAAAATCTTCTAAGGAACAGTCGGCGCCTAATGTTCAATTCCCTAAGAACGGGGATGGAGGCTTCTTTGAGTTCCATAGCTTGGTTTTTAACGAAAGAAATGGACCAAGCAATCTGGGATTTGATCTGTGCTTCGTACTGATTGTACTTCAGTGCCAAAAAGGTGCATACTGTCATAAAGGCCAAAGCTCCCGGAATTACCATTTCTGGTGCTAGGGAGTGGTTGAAAAATCGGTACAGGCCCAAACCGGTGAAACTTCCGTAGAGGATAATGAAGTGGATCACATATATGGAAAGGGTACTTGCTCCAATATTCAGCACGGTTTTGTTGGTCATGAACTTGCGCAATACCATGAATACGGCAAATACCATAAAGACATTGCCTAATCGGATGAACAAATAGTTATTGGCCAAAATCATGTTGAACAACTCCAACCCTGTCCATTTAGAAAGTGCTGCAAAAAAGTTGGAAGATTGATAAATCAAAAGATAGCCTACCATTACGGCTACAGGAATGGCGAATTTATAGAGATGCTTATAATCCTTGAACCTCGTAAACATTACCGAGATAAAGGCACCTACAGTGGTATACCCCAACCAAGGGATGATGGTAAATACAGATCCGTTAGCCTTGGTGAAATAATTGGCAATCATATCCGGCAAAAAGGAAAACGACCATTGTTTGTATACCGGTTCAAAAAGGAAGAGCACTAGGGTAATCCCAATCAAAATGGACGGGAATACAAAAGGTTTTCTTTTAGAACTGAAAACATACACCCCGATTAAAGCCAAAATGGAAAGCCCGATACAGTGAAGTACATCCACCAGATAGAAGGAATTGTATAGCTGCCCTTTAAAAAGCCCCAAAAGGTTCAAACGAAGTAAATACCCGATCAATAACAATTGAAGTCCCCGACGGATACCTTTGGCAACCCTAGGGTTTTCCATAACTTTTTGTGGGACCCTTATCAGCAGATACGTGAATATAAATCCGGAAACCGTGAAGAATACAGGGGCGGTGATACCACGAAAATACTTCCATACATTGAAGACGGGATTTTCGGGATCCCTGAATACAGGGTCCAAAAGCCCGTCGATGAAATGCCCTTGCAGCATCATCAAAATAGCCCATGCACGCATGGCATCAATAAAAAATAACCTGTTGCTTTTGGCTGTCATTTGGCGAACTCTTACCCTATATACTTGTTTAGCAGGTGGTTTGGATGCTTTTCGTGCCAAAAATATGCAAAATACTCGCATCTCTGCATCAATTGGGGTATTTTAGCGAAACAATCAAAGATTCTCGAATATGGCTGCAATTTTGGCATTCGCTGGAAGCAATTCTTCAACATCCATCAATTTTAGACTGGTAAAACATACCGTTTCTTTAGTGCAAAGACATGATATTCAGATATTAAACATGACCGGATACCCCTTTCCTATGTACAGTGAGGATGATGAAAAACAAAAAGGTTATTCCAATTCTTTGGTGGAACTGAAAAATGAAATTGCCAAGTCCCAAGGGCTCATTTTATCCGTGAATGAGCATAATGGGAACCCATCGGCCTATTTTAAAAATGTGTTGGACTGGCTTTCCCGTTTAGATATCAAATTCTTGGAAGGAACCAAAGTTTTATTAATGTCCACTTCTGGAGGGAAACGCGGGGCTATTGGTTCATTGGGCGTAATAGAGAAAATGTTGCCCAGATTTGGTGCAGAAATCGTTGCAACCTTCTCACTTCCTTCTTTCTACGATAATTTTAGTGATAAAGGTGGTATCTTGGACGAATCCTTGAGTGAGGCACACTAAAAAGCCTTGCAGCAATTTTTGGAT
>JAGQZL010000106.1 GCA_020434915.1 Allomuricauda sp.
TGATCGATTGGCGGTGGGGCGAAGCCTATTTTGCCGAGAAACTTTTGGACTATGAAATGGCCAGTAACGTAGGCAATTGGCAATGGGCCGCTGGTAGTGGTGTTGATGCAGCACCTTATTTCCGAATCTTCAACCCAATGACCCAAATAGAAAAATTTGACAAAGAGAAAAAATACATCCATAAATGGGTTCCCGACCTACAGGAACTTACCTACCCCTCCCCTATGGTAGACCATAAAATGGCCCGGGAACGCTGTTTAAAAGTCTATAAAGAGGCCGTTGGTTAATGGTTTTTCAGTATTTTTAGTATCTAATGGACCACCCCTATCATCTGGAAACGATACATAGGAAATTCCATTGAATAACTAACTCTAAACCAATACAATGAAGAAAATCTCAACACTCTTGCTTTTGGGTTTCCTTTCCATGAACCTTGCGGCTCAAAAGATGACCAAAGACAAAAAAGAGCTAATTGCCGCTGTGGAGAAACACAAAGAAAACCTCATTCAAATAAGTGATTCCATTTGGGCCATGGCTGAAACTGCCTTTGAGGAATCGGGTTCCGCCGACCTTTTGGCCGATTATGCCGAAAAAAATGGAATGACCGTTACACGTGGAGTGGCCAATATCCCAACGGCATTCATTGCCACCTACGGTTCTGGAAAACCCGTAATCAGTGTTCTAGGAGAATTTGATGCGCTTCCAGGCCTTTCCCAGAATACGGTACCCAACAAGGACCCAAGGATTGATGGGGCTCCCGGCCATGGATGTGGTCACAACATGTTCGGTGCGGCCAGTTTGGGCGCAGCCATAGCCATTAAAGAACAGATAGAAGCCGGGAACATCAAAGGAACCGTGAAATTTTTAGGTACCCCGGCAGAAGAAAAGTTTTTCGGCAAAGTATGGATGGTAGAAGCCGGCCTTTGGGATGATGTTGACGTGAACGTGAGCTGGCACCCGTCCGCAGAAATTGAGGCCGATGTGCAAAGTGGTCTTTCCCTGGTGGATTTCATTGTTGAGTTTTATGGGCAGGCTGCCCACGCTTCCGCAGATCCTTGGAACGGTCGCAGTGCATCGGATGCCTTGGAGCTTTATACCACGGGAATCAATTACTACAGGGAACACATTATGCCAACATCCCGTATCCATTATCATATTCAAGATGGTGGTCAGGTAGTGAATGTGGTTCCAGATTATGCCCGGTTATGGGTCAGGGTACGTGATCCCAAAAGGAAGGTAATGCTCCCAACATATGAGCGTGTGAAAGCCATGGCAGAAGGAGCTGCCATTATGGCCAATGTAGATTATAAAATTTCACTGGTCTCCGGGATTTATGAGACCTTGGTCAACCGTGCCGGTGGAGAGATCATGCAAAACAATCTGGAGCTTTTGGGGCCCATCAGCTACACCGATGAAGAAACGGAATACGGAAAAGCCATTCAACGAGCCACCGGGAAGCCGGAAGTTGGTATGGACGGGGCTATTCATCCCCTAAAAGAAACCGAGGAATTACCAGGTGGTGGTTCCACTGATGTAGGGGATGTTAGCTGGAATGTCCCCAACATTAATTTAGGGGTTACCGTGGCTCCCAAAGGAACGCCTTGGCATTCTTGGGCCGTTGTTGCCTGTGGCGGAATGAGCATTGGACACAAAGGAATGATCCATGCGGCCAAGGCCATGGGAATGACCATGTTGGATTTATTTGAAAATCCAAAACTCTTGGAAAAAGTGAAAGAAGAATATAAAACCCGCAAAGGGGATGAAAAGTATGAGGCCATGATTGATGGTCCTCCACCCATCCCCGGTAAAAAATAGTAGTTCCAAAGAGCCTGCACGTTATGCAGGCTCTTTTATTTCTGGCAAACTTTGGCGAAATTGCAGAAGTTTAGTTAGCATCAAATACAATTCTAAATGAACAACCCTGTCATTCAAACTTTTCCATTGGGTATGCCTTGGCAAACCCAAGACCCTTTTCTTTTCAGTGTCTATCATTTGGACTATTACCCCAAGGGAAATGGTGAAATGGGTCCGGACTCCAATCTTCTTTCAGGAAGGAATTTAGGCAGCGATTTTGACCCCTCCCAAAAATGGCGAATGTACCATGGCCAGACCATTCCAGGGTTCCCATACCATCCCCATCGCGGTTTCGAGACCATTACCATCGTCAACAAAGGGTATTGCGACCACTCAGATTCTTTAGGCGCCGCAGGACGATTCGGTGAGGGCGATGTGCAATGGATGACAGCCGGGAGAGGTGTTCAACATTCAGAAATGTTCCCTTTGCTGCATGATGACAGGGAGAACCCGCTGGAACTGTTCCAGATTTGGTTGAACCTTCCGAAAAAGAGCAAGTTTGTGGAACCACATTTTAAAATGCTCTGGAAGGAAGAAATCCCAGTTGTAGAAGAAGAGGTGGCCAAAATAAAAGTAGTGGCGGGAACTTATAAAAGTGTAGAACCCATTGCCCCTGCCCCAGATTCATGGGCGGCCGATCCAGAGAATGAAGTGGCCATTTGGAACATACATGTAAATCCCAATTCTAATTACATCCTACCTAAGGCACAGTCGCAGGTCACTCGAACCTTCTATTTTTATGAAGGTAGCCCAATCCACATTGGAGACAAAAAAATAAACCCCGGATTTGGGATAGTTTTGGACGCATCCCAAGATGTTCATATAAAAACTGGGGATGGAAAAGCCCACTTTATTTTGTTACAGGGAAAATCCATCGGCGAACCTATAGCAAAATATGGTCCCTTTGTAATGAACACCGATGAAGAAATACAACAGGCTATGGAAGAATACCGACTCACCCAATTTGGAGGTTGGCCCTGGCCTTATCCCGATAATGTCCATGACAAGGATAAAGGTAGGTTCGCACTCTATCCGGATGGGACTTTAATCGAAAAACAATAACTTGAAAATCATCATTCTATGGGAAATATGATAAAGATCCTATTGGCGATTCTTCTGGGCTCCGGAACTCTTTTTGCTCAAGTAGAAGAAAATTCCATTGTGTTGAAAACCCAGAATGGTGATATTCATGGAAGCTTACTAATGCCTGATCATCAAGGTAAATTCCCAGTAGTTCTGATCATAGCGGGCTCAGGACCAACGGATAGAAACGGCAACAATCCAATGATGAAAAACAATTCGTTGAAGATGCTTGCCGAAGGACTTGCGGAAAGGGGAATTGCATCGGTCCGGTATGATAAACGTGGAATAGGTGAAAGTAAGGAAGCAGGAGGAGACGAAGAATCCCTTCGGTTTGAAAATTATATTGATGATGCCAAGGGTTGGATAGATTTTCTTCATCAAAATGACTCCTTTACCGATATTGTGGTATTAGGACATAGCGAAGGATCCCTGATTGGTATGATTGCTGCCCAAAAAAACGAAGTGAAAAAATATATTTCCCTGGCCGGAATTGGCGATCGTGCTTCAAAGGCAATTAGGGAGCAGCTGAAATCACAACCCCCTTTTGTAACCGATTTGTCATCCCCTATTTTGGATAAACTGGAGAGTGCCAAAACGGTGGATTCCGTTCCTCCCATATTACTGTCATTGTTTCGGCCAAGTGTACAACCTTACCTAATTTCTTGGTTCAAGTATGATCCAACAGCAGAAATCGCAAAGCTCCACAAACCAGTTCTCATTGTCCAGGGAACTACCGATATTCAGGTCCCTGTCTCCAATGCTGATGTATTGGCCCAATCGAACTCCCAGGCACAAAAAGCAATTATGGAGGGAATGAACCATATATTAAAGGTATCCGAAGCAGACCGGATGAAGAACATTGAAACCTATTCCAATCCTGATTTGCCGCTACATCCAGACCTCATAGATATATTGATCGATTTTCTTTCCAAAGGAAATTGAGAAAGCGGTTCGGAATTTTATCACAGTTTTAGGTAAGACAATTTGTATAAAAGATCATTAAATGATCATATCTCAACTTTTTTGGTGAAAAATGTTAATAATATCACTAATTGGGTTGAAAAAAACAATAAATTGAAATACCATCCAATTAGTGAATGAAACGGATTAAGTTCATAGTTTTTGCAGTTACCTTCCTTAGCCTTGCCCATTTTGGTTATGGGCAAGTGCAAAAAGTGGACAGTCTAAAGAACTTATTGAAGACCGCCAACGACACTACCCAAGTAAACTTGTTGCGGTTTATGAGTGTCCATTCCCGATCCATCAATAAGGAAAATGCCATAAATTTTGGGATTCAAAGTTTGGAGAAATCCAAGGAGATAGGATTTGTGCTTGGTGAGATCAAAGCATATTACAGTCTAGGTGTCACTCATGGTATGACGGATGACTACGTAGAATCCCTAAGCTATCTCAACCAATGTTTGGACCTTGCCTTAAAAAACAAGAACTTTTACTTTGTTCATAGTTCCTACAACGGTATGGGTATCGTATATAAACGAATAGGGGACTACCCCAACAGTCAAAAATATTATCTAAAAGGATTACATCTGAACGATTCATTGGGGACTACAGAAGGAAATTCATCCATATATATGAATCTTGGGGTTTTATACGATTTAATGAATGAAGATGAGAAAGCAAAAGAGAGTTATGAAAATGCCATCAAATTCTACCAAGGCGACAATCACATCGATAATGAAAATAAGGTGAATTCAAATTTGGGCGTTTTACATCTTAAAAATAGTGACTATCATAAAGCTTTAGAGAAGTTTTTACCCCTCATCGATTATTTCAAATCAGCTGATGATAAATCCGATCTATGTATTGTATATGGCAATATTGGAAACTGCTATCTTGGTTTGAAACAGTTTGATCTTGCTCAGGATTATCTCATGAAGTCTTTGGACATTGCCGAACAAATGTCCCTTCAACAAGAGATAAACGTTGGATATCAAAGAATTGCCAAGCTTAAATTGGAGCAAGGTGATTATAAGGCTGCATTGGAATTTTCCAAACTGAATTTGAAAACCTTAAATCAAATGGGGCAGATGGCACAAAAGAAAGAAGCCCATGACCAAGCCTATGAAATTTATGAGGCTTTGGGTGACTACCCCAAGGCCATTTATCATCTACAACAGGAAGCAGCATACCGAGACAGCCTGCTTAATGAAACCAAAGTCAAGGAAATCCAAAGTCTGCAGATCAAACACGAGGTTTACATCAAGGACAAGGAGCTCAAGGAAAACGAGCTTCAAATGGCATTGCTAAGTTCCAATATTGAGGCGAACAATAAAAGAATGGTATACCTATCCATCATAGTGGCACTACTATTACTTTCTGCCGTGTTATTATTTGTTGGACTACGCAACAAAGTCAAATCCAATAAGGAACTCCATGAAAAAACGGTTTTGATATCCAAACAAAAAGACTTGATCGGGCAAATGAACCTGGAACTGGAAAAAAGGATGCTCCGCGCCCAGATGAATCCCCATTTTATTTTCAACTCATTGAGTTCCATACAGCATTTGATCAGTTCAGACGACAAAAAGGGGGCAATGACCTACCTTACCAAGTTTTCCAAGTTGTTGCGGCAGGTATTGGAAAGTTCTGTTAATGCCAACTTGGTTTTGAACGAGGAGATCGAGTTGCTTAAAATCTATGTTGAGTTGGAAAGTCTGCGTTTTGACAATTCATTCAGCTATGCTTTTGAAATTGATGAAAATTTGGATATACATCAATACGAAGTCCCAATGCTTCTGGTGCAGCCCTACATCGAAAATGCCATCATCCACGGTCTATTACCCAAAAAAGGACCAAAAAACCTTCAAATCTCCTTTAAGGATCAAAAAGAATACATTGTCTGTACTATTGAAGACAATGGGGTCGGATTCCAGGAATCTTCCAAGAAAAATGTTGAAAAAGGCCCCTCCAGGGGCATGTCCATCACTTCTAAACGGATAAATGCCTTAGAAAAGTTTTCGAACCAAGAATTGGTAACCGTTGAAAATTTAAAGGAAGGCACCAAAGTGACCATCTTGATCCCGAAAGAGTAGACAATTCGCTTATACCCTAACGATATTGGCACCAATGGCCCTCAAACGTTCATCAATGTTTTCGTAACCGCGATCAATTTGCTCAATGTTATGGATAGTAGATGTACCCTTGGCAGAAAGCGCTGCGATCAACAGGGAAACCCCTGCCCGTATATCGGGCGACACCATGGTGGTGGCCTTTAAAGTGGATTTGAAGTCGTGGCCGATCACCGTGGCACGGTGTGGGTCGCAAAGAATGATCTTGGCTCCCATATCAATCAATTTGTCCACGAAGAACAAGCGACTTTCAAACATTTTTTGATGGATGAGCACTTCTCCCCTTGCCTGTGTGGCAACAACCAAAATGATACTCAAAAGATCCGGTGTCAATCCAGGCCATGGCGCATCGGCGATGGTCAATATGGACCCATCGATGAAATTTTGGATTTGATATCCCTTTTCATGCTTTGGAATGAAGATGTCATCATCCCTTCGTTCTATGGTAATGCCCAGTTTCCCGAATACTGTGGGAATCTGACCCAAATCGTTCCAGCTTACATTTTTGATGGTTAGCTCACTTCGGGTCATGGCGGCCAGACCGATCCAAGATCCAATCTCGATCATATCGGGCAACATGGTATGTTCTGTGCCCCCTAGTGATTCAACCCCTTCAATGGTCAACAAGTTGGAACCGATACCTGAAATCTTGGCGCCCATCCTGTTCAGCATTTTGCACAATTGCTGTAGGTAGGGTTCGCAAGCTGCATTATAGATAGTGGTCGTTCCTTCGGCAAGCACGGCCGCCATCACAATATTGGCTGTTCCGGTAACAGAAGCCTCGTCCAAGAGCATATAGGTGCCTTTCAGCTTTTTCGCTTCCACACCATAGAAATGCTCTTCTCGGTTATATCTGAACTTGGCACCCAGTTTAATGAATCCCTCAAAATGGGTATCCAAACGTCTTCTTCCAATTTTATCCCCTCCCGGCTTTGGAATATACCCTTTTCCGAATCGAGCCAAAAGTGGACCTACCAACATAATGGAACCCCTAAGTGCACGGCCATCTTCCTTGAACTGTGCAGATTGCAGATATTCCAGATTGATGTCGTCCGATTTAAAGGTATAGGATCCCTTGCCTTTCTTTTGGATCTTTACGCCCAAATCTTCCAGTAAGGCAATCAGTTTGTTCACATCAACAATATCCGGTATGTTGTTGATGGTGATTTTCTCCTCGGAAAGCAATACGGCACAAAGAATCTGTAGTGCCTCGTTCTTTGCCCCTTGGGGTGTTATCTCACCATGAAGTTGGTGTCCACCCTCTATTCGAAATGTACCCATGAATGCCTTTGGAGTTTAATATCTTTTTTTACGGCTGCGCTGTTGGTTTTTCTTTCCACCGCTCCTGTTCGATTTTGCCTGTCTGTTTTTCAAGAACTGTCCGCTTTCGGTCAAATTTTCACCATCACTGGCCAAATCAATTTCACCATTGCTCATTTCCTTAAGGTGTCCGAAAATAACGTTATCTTCCACGGTATCCTTGTTCCAGGTCAGGTAACACTTCTTCATGTGGTTGGCAATGGCATACTCTAAACCGGAACGCATATCCCCTTTCTCCCAATTCACGGCCACATCTATCATCCGTTTGATATTATTCCCGTAGAAACGATATTTTGGATGGTTCTGAGGATATCCCAACGGTTCAGGTCGCTGCTGCAACACTTCTTTTGAGGTAATTGGAAATGGGGAATCCACGTCCAACTGAAAATCGGACATGATGAACAATTGGTCCCAAAGCTTATGCTGAAAATCAGGCACATCCCTTAAATGTGGTTGAAGGTTTCCCATTACACTGATAATGGCCTTGGCAACTTTGTTGCGCTCATCCCTGTCCTCAATGGCAACGGCTTGGTCCACCATTTTTTGAAAGTGACGGCCGTATTCAGGAATGTGAAGTTTGGGGCGCTCTGTATTGTATTCTAGGTTCTCTACTACGTTCAAATCAAAAAGTTTAAGAAATTCTGTTATTGGGAAGTATTTTACAATAACGTTTGCAAAATAATAAAATTATGGCAATCCCACTGCTATAAGGAAATGATGCCCTCCACAATGGAAACCTCCTTGTATTTCAGGATTACCTCGTCCGGGTCTTTTAAATGAACCGTGATGGACAAACTGGTATAGGTTCCATTCTTGGATTTTTTGGTCTCGATCACTGCCCCGGTATTGTCAAAAATATTGTGTATTTGGGCAATCCTGGACTCGTCCGTTGGCACAATGAACTTATACAGATAATTGGAAGGCCAACTGGTATTCTCCAACAATTGCTCCTTCAATCTGTCATAAAACTCATCCGTGTTTTCCTTCTCCATGCCAATAATTTTTACAAATATATGGCTTACCCATCAATTTTTTTTCCTTCTGGCTATTTCATTACTTTGCAGAGAATAATTCAAGGCATTTGGGCAAACAAAAAGTAGTCATAACAGGGGCACCGGGAACGGGAAAGACATCTATTGTGAACGGGCTGGAACGGAAAGGTTTTTATTGTTTCCACGAAATTATCCGCGACATGACCTCCAAGGCCAAACAGGAAGGGCAATCCGAGGAGCATATCAGTAATCCCTTGGTGTTTGTAGAGGACGCTCTTCAGTTCAACAAAGACCTATTACATGGTAGAACGGCCCATTATAGGGCTTCTTTACAGACCAACGTACCCATCAGTTTTTTTGATCGTGGTATCCCTGATGTTTTGGCATACATGGACTTTTTTGACCAATCTTATGGCAAGGAATTCACAGAACCCTGTGAAGTACACCGGTATGATATGGTTTTCATGGTGCCACCCTGGAAGGAAATCTATGTTTCCGACGATGAACGTCTGGAAAGCTTTGAAGAGGCAGAGGACATTCACCATGCCTTGATGAACACATACACGCAATTTGGCTATAACCCCATCGAAGTGCCAAAAGATGCAGTCCATAAACGGATTGATTTTATTTTGGAAACGCTTAAAATCTATTAGTGGAGCAAGAAATCCATTCCATACTGAAGGAATTCTGGGGTTATGATGGTTTCAGGGGGTCCCAGAAGCAGATTATTGAAACGGTATTGTCCGGCAACGATGTTTTGGCTTTGATGCCCACAGGAGGCGGTAAGTCCATATGCTATCAGGTACCGGCCATGGCAAAAGAGGGGCTTTGTATTGTAGTTTCCCCGCTTGTTGCATTGATCCAAGACCAAGTGGTGCAGCTCAAAAAAAGGGGAATCAAGGCTATCGCATTGACCGGGGGGATACCTTTTGATGAGCTCAATGACCTCTTGGACAATTGCCTGTACGGCAATTACAAATTTTTGTACCTATCCCCAGAACGGTTA
>JAGQZL010000107.1 GCA_020434915.1 Allomuricauda sp.
TCTATTGGGTGCTGACTTTGTGGTCACCCCATCTTTTAGGGAAGACATTGCAAGAATTTGCAACAGGCGCAAAACTTTATGGGTTCCCGGCTGTGCAACTCCTACGGAAATAGGTCAGGCGGAGGAACTCGGTTGTGAGATTGTGAAACTTTTTCCCGGTTCGGTTTATGGGCCTGGTTTTGTAAAGGCCATTAAGGGACCTCAACCTTGGACACGGATCATGCCTACTGGAGGCGTAACAACCCAAGTCGAAAACTTAAAAGCATGGTTCCAGGCTGGAGTGAGTTGTGTGGGCATGGGGTCAAATCTTATTTCAAAGGAAATATTGGCCAAACAAGATTTTAATGGCTTGGAAACGGAAGTACGTTCCGTGCTCGCCACCATTAAATCCATTCAACCATAAACATTGATAGGGAGGTCTAAAATAGCGTACTTTTTATGTATCCTGATGATTAGATGCCATAGTGTAGAACAAACTAAGGTAGTCCACTTGGCACATGGATTGGATGTGACCCATTCGGTTCATAAAGCCATGGTTTTTATGGGAGAGGAACTAGCCCGATTATCAAAAGGAAAAGTTCAATTGGAAATCTATCCCAACCAACAATTGGGCAATGAACGGGAAATTTTGGAACTCCTTCAAATCGGCACCTTGGATATGACAAAGGTCTCAGTGGCCACCCTTGAAAATTTTGCACCCAAAACAAGGGTTTTGGGATTACCGTATTTATTCAAAAACCGAACACATGCATTCAATGTCTTGGATGGCCCCATAGGTCAAGAGTTGTTGGATGATGGTACCAAATATTGGCTCAAGGGCTTGGGATTCTATGATGCCGGTTACCGCAGTTTCTACACCATGGAAAAGCCCATCATGGAACCCAGCGACTTGAAAGGTCTCAAAGTAAGGGTCATGGAAAGCGTCACGGCCATAAACATGGTTCGGGGTATGGGTGGCTCCCCAACTCCAATCTCATGGGGGGAACTCTATACATCACTCCAACAAGGAGTCGTGGATGCAGCAGAAAATAATCCTCCCAGCTTTTATTTGGCCCGACACTATGAGGTTTGTAAGTTCTACTCTTTGAACGAACATACCTTTTCACCGGATGTACTGGTGGCAGGCACCAGATTCTGGGAAACCCTCACCAAAGAAGAGCAGCAATGGTTGCAGAAAGCAGCACAAAAATCTATTGAATATCAACGCGAATTGTGGGCAGAAGCGGAAGCGGAAGCTCTGAAAAAGGTCCAGGAAGCCGGTGTGACCATCAGTTATCCGGACAAGGAACCCTTTGCGGAGAGTTGCAAAGAGGTTTACCAATTGTATGAGCAAGACTCTATCTTGAAAAGGATTATCAAAGAAATCAAAGAACTGGAACCATGAAACGGATCAGAAAGAAAATCGATTCATTCCTTTCCTGGACTTTAATCATTATTATGTCCATCATGGTCTTGAATGTCCTATGGCAGGTTTTTAGTCGCTATGTTTTAGGGAATCCAAGTTCTTTTACAGATGAATTGGCTAGATATCTAATGATTTGGTTGGGAGTCTTGGGCGCTGCCTATGTATCGGGGTTGAACAAGCATGTCTCCATAGATTTGCTCCCCAAAAAATGTAAAGAAAGCACCCAAAGAAAATTGAAAAAACTTGTTCTGTGGGTTATTTTGTTGTTCAGCCTTTTCGGTCTGGTCATTGGAGGAATCAACCTGGTGTATGTAACCTATGTCCTGGAGCAGCATTCACCAGCTTTACAATTGCCTTTGGCGTATGTATATCTAGTGATCCCATTAAGTGGATGCATCATCATTTATTATAAAGCAACCGATCTATTATCAATTAAATGATTATGGAATATATACCCCTTCTAGTCCTTGTGTTATCCTTTGTCGGCCTGCTATCGATTGGGACCCCGGTTGCATGGAGTATTGCAATTTCGTCAATGCTTACTATGCTGGTGAGTATTCCTTACCTTCCTGCTTTTACAACGGTATCCCAGCGTATTGCTGCTGGGTTGGATAGTTTTGCACTCTTGGCCATTCCATTTTTTGTATTGTCTGGTGAATTGATGAACCGCGGGGGTATAGCCAAAAGATTGATTGCCTTTGCGAAAACACTCGTAGGTGCGTTCCCAGGTGGTCTCGCACTGATCAATATTATTTCCGCTATGCTCATGGGGGCCATTGCAGGTTCCGCATTGGCTTCTGCTTCGGCAATGGGGAGTATGTTGGGACCGGAAATGGAAAAACAAGGGTACGACCGAGAGTTTGGCGCAGCGGTGAATATTACATCCGCCACAACCGGACTGATTATTCCACCAAGCAACATTTTGATTGTTTATTCTTTGGCCAGTGGTGGGGCATCCATTGCGGCACTTTTTTTGGCCGGTTATATTCCCGGCATCCTAACAGGCTTGTTATTGATGTTAGTGGCCTCAGTATGGGCTAAGAAAAAAGGATATAAAACCGGCAAGCGAAGCAATATGCGTGATGTGTTCAGGACTTTTGTGGATGCGGTTCCCAGTCTTTTTCTTCTCATTCTGGTTATAGGTGGAATTGTGGGAGGCATCTTTACTGCCACGGAAGCTTCTGCAATTGCAGTACTTTACAGTTTGATACTCGGTTTTGTTTATCGTGAGATTTCGTTCTCCAATCTCCCCGAAATAACGTTGAATGCATCGGTCACCACGGCCATCGTCATGCTGTTGATCGGTGCTTCCATGAGCATGTCCTGGGTAATGTCCTACGAGTTTATTCCCCAAGAAATAAGCTCCGGCCTTTTGGGCATGACGGACAATAAAATCCTGATTCTGATCGTAATCAATCTTATCTTGTTGATGGTGGGGATTTTTATGGACATGACTCCGGCCGTTTTGATCTTCACCCCTATTTTTCTTCCGGTGGTAAGCAAATTGGGAATTGATCCGGTTCACTTTGGAATCATCATGATCTTGAATCTTTGTATCGGGCTTTGCACGCCCCCGGTCGGATCTGTTCTATTTGTAGGGGTAGGTATTGCTAGAACCAGTATAGAAAAGGTCGTAAAGCCTTTGTTACCCCTGTTTTTGGCAATGATCATTGCTCTTTTTCTGGTCACCTATATCCCAGCACTCAGTCTGTGGCTACCATCTTTGTTCGATCTGTAAATTGACCAGTGCCTTTGTAGTAAATCTATTCTATTTCAGCAATAAACTTCCAAATTTCCTGATAAATTTGGGTCATTTCTTCTTCGGTGAAGTTTCCGTGTTTCGGATGATGTAGAACAATCCAATCATTCCATCCTTAACGATTCCTCCTTAAAACTAGCCAACAATCTCATTGACCATTTTTGTGTCTGTTTCCACAATGGTGTTCCCGTACATGGCATCAAGGCCCATTTGAACACATAAAGCGGCCATGGCCCCCGTTTTTGCATTGGAAATTGGCAATGTATTGTTCACGATATTGTCCCTAAAGTCAATAAGGGCCTGCTTGCTGGGATCTTCATGGTCAAAGTTCACCGGAATGCCCCTACCTTGGTCCCAATTTAGTGTAGCTCCCGAAACTCCATCCACTTCACCAACTTCTTTCTCAAAGCTCCCTTCCGGGTAATACCAAGCTTTTACATAATCCAAAATATAGGCGCCTTTGTCACCCATCACCTTCACTTTGTAATCCCCCATGGCATTACTTGTCAAACATGTAAAGGAAGCCCTCACCCCTTTTGGGTAGCTATAAATAAGATGGATGTTGTCAAAGGTTTCCCTGCCATCCTTCCAATAATCGATTCCTCCCACTCCCATTACTTTTTCGGGCATGGAGTCCAACACCCAATTGGCAAAATCCAGCTGATGTGAGCAAAGTTCGGCCAAAAGTCCCCCTGAAAATTCACGGTACATGCGCCAATTGATCATGCGTTCCCATTTGGGGTCGGGAACCGGTCTCCGCCAATTGTTGTTTCGGTTCCATTGACATTCAAAGGCCGTGATCTTACCAATTTTCCCTTTCTTGATTTCATCCACAATGTGGGTATACAAACGGGAACTATGATATTGGTGCCCCGCTTGGAAAATAGTCCCCGCATTATCCGCAGCTTGGACCAGGGTCTTTATCCCATCATATCCCTTTGCCATGGTTTTTTCACCATATACATGCTTTCCTGCTTTTAATGCATCGGTTACTATTTGTGAATGCGTACTGAAAGGCGTCGCCACTAGGACCGCATCCACATTCTTGTCTTCCAATAGCTTTCGGTAATCCTCATAGCCCTTGGCCTTGCCTTCCACCTTGGAAAGGCCCGAACTGAGCCTGAAAGGGATAATATCACTACAAGCCACCACCCTCATATTCGGGATTTGGTTGATAAAAGGAATGAGTCCACCACCACGGTCCCCAGTTCCAATAACTCCCACATTGATGGTCTCGTTGGCACCTGGGGTTCCATATCCCAATACAGTAGGGGCATACAAAGCAGCAGAACTGGCCAAACTACCCTTCACAATAAAATCGCGTCGTTTCATCTTTTCTTATAGTTTAGGTTCCCAACCATTTTCATACTCCCTTTTCCAACCTTGCATCGCTTTTTCACTATTCAATACCTTACCTGTCTGGGTGTCTATTTCAATGGTTTTCCCGGCATCATAGGCCATATTTCCCAAGTGGCAAAGCATAGTGGAAACACTGGCATCCTTAATATCGGAATTTAGCGAGGTGTCTTTTCGGATAGCATTGAAGAAGTTGGCCACATGGTCCACATCCAGTCCGCCGATGCCTTGGGTATTCAATGTGGCGCTAATGTTTGCTTCATCTTCCTGTTTGATGAGATTTCCTCCCAAATCGTATAATTTGTAAAAGTTTCGGCTTAATTCCATTACCCCTTCACTGCCATAAATGGTAATCCCTCGGCCAGGTCGTTCCGGTTTCATAATGCCACGACTATGTGAGGTCCAAGTGATGAATTTATCCCCTGGGAAGGTATAGGTCACCTGTTGGTTGTCGGGGAACTCCCAGTCATCATCAAAAGTATACTTTCCACCAAACGCCGTTACCGTTTTGGGAAGGTCCACACCCAAGGCCCAACGACAAATATCAATCTCATGGGTACCATTATTGTGGATTTCTCCTGTGCCCCAATTTTTAAACCAGTGCCAATTATAGGGGTGGACATTGTCACGATAGCTTTCCCTGGGGGCTGGGCCCTGCCACAAATCCCAATCCAAGGTCTGCGGCACATCTACTATCTTTCCATGCCCTATGGACTGCCGATTGTTGGAATAATAGGCCTCCCCTTTGAAGACATTTCCAATGACTCCTTTTTTGATGTCCTCCACGGCCATCATAGAGGTTCTGGCCGACCGTTGCTGGTTGCCCATCTGTACTTTCTTGCCATATTTTTTTTGGGCCTCTACCAAAAGATCGTTCTCATATGGATTGTGGCTACAGGGTTTTTCCACATACACATGTTTACCTGCTTGAAGGCCCAAAATGGCCATAGGGGCATGCCAATGCTCCGGGGTTGCAATGAAGATGGCATCCACATCCCTATCTTCCAATATCTTACGAAAATCCTTTTCTACCTTCGGGACGTAACCGATGTGCTCCTGACACCAGGAATTGTGTTCTTCCAAAATGGTATCATCCACATCACAGCTGTACAAAATCTTGGCATTGGTATCTTGATGGATGGCCAAAACATGTGCCTTGGCACGGCTCCTTACACCGATTACCGCGCAATTGATTTGATCGTTGGCTCCCAAAATTTGGGCATTGGCCCAAGACGGAAGCACCATACCCCCCAAGGTAACGGCGGCGGTTCCTGTAGTTGTTTTTTTGATGAAATCTCTTCTTGTGGTCATGGCTCTACTTTTTTTCGGTGGTTTTTATCTTGATGTTCCTAAAGCTTACCCTATCCCCATGATCTTGCAACAAAATGGGACCAGCGGATGCTTCCCCAAAATTGGGCCATACCACATACTTGCTCTCGGAAACGAGCTTTTTGAATTCTTCGCTACCTCGTTCATATTCCAAGACCTTCATACCATTGAGCCAATGCTCCACATGATTTCCTTTGGATACAATATGGGCCGTATTCCACTCACCAATTGGGTTGGCAGGTTTATTGGGATCTGCTTTGATAAGATCGTAGAGGGAGGCCAGGGTACGGCTTCCTTCATGGTTGCCCAATTTAGCATCGGGATGGACGGCATCATCCAATAGTTGGTACTCCAACCCAATGGATGATCCAGGTCCTTTGTTCAAATCGGTGTTCACATAGTATTTGATACCACTATTGGCCCCTTCTGTCAGTTTAAAATCGACCATCAGTTCAAAGTCCCCGTATACTTCAGTAGTCACAATGTCTCCTCCTGCAGCGGACTCATCACCACCAGAGGACAGAACTGTCAAAACACCATCCTCTATCTCCCAGCCATTGTCCGGAAAACTATCCAATCGGGCTCCTCTCCAACCGTTCGTAGTCTTGCCGTCCCATAACAATTCCCAGCCATTTTTGGCTTCATCCACATTCACATGGTTTTTGGTCACCACGGGTTCAAGTGACATGGGCTTGGTATACTTGGAAAGACTGTCGGTCAAAATCTTGATGTTTCTCCAAGCAATTTCCGTTCCTGCTTTTTGATCTTTTCCGATGCTATGTACCTGAAGCGCAATAAACCCATTTGGTGTTTTATCGTCGACAAGATGGGCCGCGGGAACTCCATTGATCCAAGTTTTGATGGTATCTCCAATCGCCTCAATACGATAGTGGTTCCAATCGTTTTGCTTGAAGGCTTTTTGGGCCTCTGGATTCTCATCCAAAGTCACGAGCCAACCTCTCCTCCCTTCATCATAAATACCGGCACTCCAAGCCCTTTCAGAAGGATCTATTTCAATCTGGTAACCATGGACCCTTCCATTTTGGTAGTGGGGAAAACTATTGCTTCGAATTTGGATCCCCGAATTCATGGTGGAATCCACCTTGTAATCCAATTCCAAAATAAAATCCCCATACATTTGATCCGTAGTCAAAAAGGAATTGGGTGTATCATGGACCGTAGATCCCACAATGACATCCTCCTCAATCGTATAATTTGCTTCTCCTCCCTTTTGGTTCCATCCGTTGAGGGTTCCATCAAACAGATCAACCCATGGGGTGTCATCTTTGGGTGCTTCGGCACAAGCAAAACATAGCAAAAGTGCCAATGTCCCATATTTTAGTTTGTTCATTTTATATGTCATTTTTAAGGTTGTTTTAACCGGGGACTCCTAGATTCGGACCTCATGTATCATGGAACATACACCTTCCAACTACTCAATTAATGGCTCCCTATCGTTTCAGGTACTTCCTGCCAACTTCTGGCACTCTACTAGGAAACCTAAAAATTACTGATTTACTTAAAAACAAAGGTGAAAAATGACTTTTTTTATTCTTATACCTATTTCAAATGTAATTTTACTTTTTATTTGGCTCAAATTGGTTCTTTAAAATTGAGGGTACCCCCCATAAAGAATTATCCAATCTATATCAAAAAACAAAATGCTTATCGGTTTAGGAAAAATTATAGAACATTGAATATCTGAAAAGTACGGTTCAAACATCCCGTCTTTTGGTTTTCTTTGAATTTGAATTGAGGGTAGTTTTTTCTATAAGAACAATGGATTTTAAAACAAAAAAGACCAATAATCGATGATTATTGGTCTTTTGATATTAAAGTCGGGGTGGCAGACCTATGACAGGAAAGCCAATGCACTGTATATTAATTATTTACATCACTTTTTAACGCTTGTACACCTATTTGCACAACTTACCAAAAAAAGAGCTCTGGAGGATATAATTTGACCTCCAATGATTTGTTTAAAGTACAAATAAAATGTCGAATGGGAATTAAAGTAAATTTTACCCGTGATCAGATGAGATTTTTGCCACTAGAGTCCATTACATTCCTTCGCGGACTGAAAAACATAATAAGACATCAATGAAGGGCCTAAGTACCACCCTTTGAAAACTGCTCAACTAAATTTCAAGTGTTTTTACAATTCGATCATTGATATACCATTGAATTTAAAGTTACCAAATCATGTTAGACAAATTATGTCCTTAAATTAAATCATTGCCCAAACCTTGACACCTTTTGGGGCACCTCATTTCTCCTTTAGTTGATCAAGGCCGATGTTTACGAAGTTACTTTGAATGCTGTTCAGGTCTTAATGAATTTTGAAGTCTTCCAAAATGACCATTGAAAATGGCTACTTTCAAATTTGTACATTAATCTAAGAAAATAAAAGATTATATTAATCTCTCCAGATTGGTTTAATTTCAAGTGCCCATGATCAAAACGCTTTTTACAGAATTCAGGACGATGACGTTGATTGTAATTATCTTACTTCTCACTATTACAATTGCTTTAGTCTTTAACTGGTTCCTAAACCGTTTTATTAAAAAATCCTTGCTGAACCATCACAAGGATTTGACCGGGTTTCTCTTTATCAAACATATTTCTACCGCACTGATCTATGTGGTGGGCATTGCATGTGCCTTGGTACAGATTCCTGAATTCAAAATTGTCGGTCATTCCCTTTTGGCAGGTGCCGGTGTTGTTTCCCTGATTGCAGGCCTTGCATCCCAACAAGCGCTGAGCAATATCATGAGCGGCATCTTGATTGTCATCTTTAAACCTTTCCGCGTGAATGACAAGATTACCATCCGTGAAAGTTTTACTGGAATTGTTGAAGACATAAACCTACGTCAAGTCGTGATTCGTGATTTTGAGAACAATAGAATCATTGTCCCCAATTCAGTGATAAGTTCAGATTTGATCATCAACGCCCAAGTGGGGGATACCAAGTGTTGCAAAATGATTGACATTGGCATAGGATATTCCTCAAATGTGGAAAAAGCCTTGGATATCATGAAGGAAGAAGTAGCGAAACACCCACTGCATATCGATCCCAGAAACAAGGAGGATTTGGAGAACAAAGTTCCTCCTGTGATTGCCAGGGTAACGGCCCTTAACGATTCATCTGTGAACCTGCGGGTGTGGGCGTGGGCAGCCAATTCTGCCGATGCCTTTGTCCTTCAATGCGACCTTTTACAAAGTATCAAGAAAAGGTTTGATGATGCAGGTATCGAAATCCCGTTTCCACAACGAACCGTTACATTCCCCAATACCATGGACAAAAATGAAATCTAATGGAAATCAAGAACACCAACCACGTCTATAAAAACAATTTAAAACCATCGGAACGTTTCGCCATATGGATCACGGATCGAATTGGGACCATCGGTTTTTTTATTCTCATCCTAGCATGGACTATATTTTGGCTAGGATGGAACATGTTCGCACCCGTCCA
>JAGQZL010000108.1 GCA_020434915.1 Allomuricauda sp.
CCACACGGGAATATACCCAACAGTTTGGGGTAAATAAACAGCTGCTGGACAGCTTGGACAAACAAATTGTGATCATGCACCCAGGTCCGATCAATCGAGGTGTGGAGATTACAAGTGATGTGGCGGATTCTGATCAATCCATTATCCTTCATCAAGTGGAGAATGGGGTGGCGGTCCGTATGGCGGTACTCTATTTATTGGCATCAAAACTTAAGTAAGATGATTTTCGACAAAGACGGAACAACCACTATCGTTTTCCAGGAAAAAACCACCTTGTCTACCTTCATGGAAAACCTGAAGAACGCATACCCAAAAATTAAACATGACAATATTGTCATCAACCTATTTTCTTTTAATAAGCTGACAGCGAGCGATATTCTTGAGTTTTTGGATATTTCCAATGCCCATAAGGCTTTGGGACAATCCTTTGTTTTAGTGACGGACAAGGTCAGTTATGATGAAGTACCTGATGAGATCAGTGTGGTACCCACCCTTCAAGAGGCCAAGGACCTTATCGAAATGGAGGAAATAGAACGTGATTTGGATATATGAAATTAACCGTCCTTGGTTGCTATGCGGCTACACCCAGAACGTTTACCAATCCAACCTCGCAGGTTCTCGATATTCAAAACCATTTATTTTTGATCGATTGCGGAGAAGGCACCCAAGTACAATTGCGTAAGTACAAGGTGAAGTTTTCCAGGATCAACCATATTTTTATTTCACACCTACATGGGGACCATTTCTTCGGGTTGCCTGGCCTGATCTCTACCTTTCGGTTACTGGGAAGGGAGAAAGAGCTTCACATTTATGGACCCAAAGGTATCAAGGAGGCCATTATTCTTTTTTTAAAGCTAGGCGATTCATGGACCAATTATCCATTGGTATTTCATGAGCTTGAATCCAAGGAGCCAGAGGTAATTTTTGAAGATGATAAAGTCATGGTTCAGACCATTCCCCTAGATCACAGAGTGTATACCAACGGTTTTTTGTTCCAAGAGAAGGAAGCTCCACGGACCTTGGATGTGGAAGCGGCTAAAAAATATGGTATTGATAAAAGCCAGTTCATCAATATTAAAAAAGGCAAAGATGGAGTGGACAAAAACGGAAATAAAATTCCCAACCGGAAAATCACACTAGACCCACCTCCGCCTAAAAGCTATGCCTTTTGTAGTGATACGGTCTATAGGGAACATATTGTCCCCAACATTCAAAATGTGGATGCCCTGTACCACGAATCCACCTTTTTGGAGTCGGAAGCCCACTTGTGTGAAAAGACAAAGCATTCCACCGCAAAACAGGCGGCCCAAATTGCCAAATTGGCCCATGCCAAAAAACTGATACTAGGTCATTACTCCACCCGCTACAAGTCCATAGAACTTTTTAGGGAAGAGGCGCAAAGCGTTTTTCAAAATGTGGAACTCGCGGATGACGGAAAGATGTTCGACCTATAGTTCTGTACCGAATTATTTAACCAACTTTTACCCTTTCCTTGTTTTGCTGGGATTTGAAATTTAACGAACTTCACCTCATGCAAAAAGACCTGAGCAATTATAGGAAATCCTACGAAAAAAGCGAGTTGACGGAGGATACCGTCAAGGAGAATCCTTTGGAGCAATTCCAAAAATGGTTTTATGAAGTGGAGGCAGCCAATGGCGTGGATGAACCCAATGCCATGACCATTTCTACCATCGGGTTGGATGGTTTTCCAAAAAACAGGGTGGTTTTGATGAAGAAATTCACTTTTGAAGGTTTTATCTTTTATACCAACTATAAAAGTGAAAAAGGTAGGGCCATTGCCCAAAACCCTTCAGTATGCCTCTCTTTTTTCTGGCCTAACATGGAGCGACAGGTGATTATTAAGGGTACAGCCGAAAAAATTGCGGAGAACCTTTCAGATGGATATTTTGAATCAAGACCCGTGGGCAGTCAGTTGGGAGCCATCGTTTCCGACCAAAGTGAAGTGATTCCATCTCGGGAATTGTTGGAAGAAGCACTGGTCAAGTTGGAAAAAGAGTATGAAGGAAAGGAAATTGAACGCCCTGCCTACTGGGGTGGATATCTGGTGCGACCCGTCTCAATGGAATTTTGGCAAGGTAGGCCCAACCGATTGCACGATAGGATCAGGTATACCCTTCAGGAAGATTTTAATTGGAAAATAGAACGTTTGGCACCATAAGCAACTTATCATGAAACAATTAATACTGATGCGGCACGGAAAATCCTCTTGGGATTATGATGTTTCGGACAAGGACCGCCCCCTAAAGGAGCGGGGAATAGAGGATGCCCATTTGGTGAGCCAAACATTTAAGTTGCATGCCCCGAAGATTGATTTTGCCTTTTCCAGCCCGGCCAATAGAGCCTTGCACACCAGTATGATCTTTGTGAGGAATTTGGATTTTGATCTGTCCAATTTCCGTGTGGATGCATCCCTTTACGATTTTTCAGGTCAAAGCGTCCGCCAATTTGTGGAAAGTTTGGACAACAGTCTGGATATTGTAGCAATTTTTGGGCACAATTATGCCTTTACTTCGCTTGCAAATACTTGGGGAGATCAGTATATTGAAAACGTTCCTACGGCTGGACTGGTCCACATTACATTTGGTGTGGATAATTGGTCTGAAATTGCCAAGGGTACCACCAAACAAATCGTCTTTCCAAAACACTTGAAAAAATAAATGATTAAGACAAAGAACGAATATATAAACAGGGAAATCAGTTGGTTACAGTTTAATGCCAGGGTGCTTCAAGAGAGCAACGACAAAAAGGTACCACTGATTGACCGACTACGGTTCCTGGGTATTTTTAGCAATAACCTTGATGAATTCTTCAAGGTTAGGTATGCCACTGTAAAGCGGATTGTAGATGCCGGGAAGACCGGGAAAAGTGTTTTGGGAGGCGAGAGGGCCAAGGATTTGTTGGAGGAAATCACCAAAATAGTGATTGCCCAGCAGGCCCGCAGTCTTGAAATTTTTAAGGGGATTGAAAAAGAGCTTCGGGAGGAGAACATTTTTATCATCAAGGAAACAGAGGTCAGTGAAAGTCAGGCGGAATTTATAAGGGACTATTTTTTCAAAAAGGTCAATCAAGAATTGATGACCATAATCCTGAATGATCTTACCGAGTTTCCATTGTTGAAGGATACGGCAGCATATTTGGCCGTAAAGATTGTGATGAAAAATGGGTCGGCCCAAGGGAACCACAACCGATATGCCCTGATTGAAATTCCGAAGGGCATTGATCGTTTTGTGGTATTGCCCAAAGAAGGTGATAGGGATTATATCATCATGTTGGACGACCTGATCAGGTTTTGTTTGGACAGTGTCTTTACCATGTTCGAGTTTGAATCCATTTGCGCCCACATGATCAAGATTACCCGGGATGCGGAACTGGATATAGACAATGACTTGAGCAAGAGTTTCATCGAGAAGATTTCCCACAGTGTGGAACACCGTAAAATAAGTGATCCTGTCCGTTTTGTTTATGACAAGAAAATTGATAAGGATACCCTACAATTCCTAAAGGACAAAATGGGTATAATGGATACCGATAGTGTGATACCAGGGGGGCGATATCATAACCGTCGGGATTATATGGGCTTCCCAAGCTTGGGCAGACATGACCTCATGTATGACAAAATTGAGCCGCTACCGGTGAAGGGCCTTAGTATGAAAGGAAGTCTTTTGGATATGATTGCCCATAAGGATTACATGATCTATGCGCCTTACCATACCTTTAGCTACGTTACCAAGTTTTTGAGGGAAGCCGCACTTGATCCCCAAGTACGTACCATCAAAATTACTATTTACCGGTTGGCCAGCGATAGCCAAATTGCCTCTGCCTTGGTCAATGCGGTGAAAAATGGAAAGCAGGTAACGGTACAGATTGAACTACAGGCCAGATTTGATGAGCAGAACAATATTGAGTATGCCAACTATCTACAGGATGAAGGGGTCAAGTTGATTTTCGGCGTTCCCGGTCTTAAGGTACACAGTAAAATATGTATGGTGGAACGCGAGGAAGGGGATACCTTGAAGCGGTATGGCTTTATAAGTACCGGTAACTTTAACGAGTCCACTGCAAAAATATATACCGATTATACCTTGTTCACGGCCCATGAGGGCATTCTGAAGGATATGAGCAAGGTCTTTGATTTCTTCGAGACCAACTACAAGATCAATAAGTACAAACACCTGATTGTATCACCTCATTATACCAAATCTACTTTCATTAAATTGATTGACAGGGAAATTGTCAATGCCAAACATGGTAAGGAGGCCTACATCAAAATAAAGATGAACAGCCTTACCTCTTATCAGATGGTGGATAAACTTTATGAAGCCAGTAGGGCAGGGGTGAAAATCCAAATGATCGTAAGAGGTATCTGTTGTTTGATTCCCGGGGTGGAAGGGATGAGCGAGAACATAGAGGCCATCAGTATTGTGGACAAGTTCTTGGAACATCCTCGATTGTTTGTTTTCGGAAATGGGGGAGATCCAAAAATCTTTATTTCCTCGGCAGATTGGATGACCCGTAACCTGGACTTTAGGGTAGAGGTAGGTTGCCCAATTTATGACCCGGACATTCGTCAGGAGTTGTTGGATACTTTTGATATTTCTTGGAAAGACAATCTAAAGGCCAGGGTGTTTTCAGCAAAACAGGACAACGCTTATCGAAAAAGAAAACCAGGTGTACCCGAGTTAAGGTCCCAGTTTGAGATGTACTATTATTACCAAGAAAAATTGGAAGCTTAAATACGCTGTTTAGCCGTGCATGGTTTCCTTTTTGCCGAGGTCTTTCATTAGTTCGGCTTCGTATTCCAAAAGGGCTTGCCATTTTTGGTCCACTTCCTCCTTGTTGCCATAGGTGCGTGCAAATTTGAGGAACATGGTATAATGGTTGGCCTCACTTACCATAAGGTTTCTATAAAATTCAGAAAGTTCTTCATCCTGAATTTCTTCGGAAAGTAATCTAAAACGCTCACAGCTTCTGGCCTCAATCAATGCTGCGTACAGTAGTTTATGCACCAAATGGGTTTCCCGACTGCCGCCCTTTGGAAAGAATTTCATCAACTCGATCACATATTCATCCTTGCGCTCACGCCCCAAGGTCCAGCCGCGTTTTAGAATCTTGTCATGCACCATGTTAAAGTGCCCCATTTCCTCCCGGGCCAACGCCGTCATTTCCTTGACCAATTCCGATTTTTCAGGAAAACCTATGATTAATGAGATGGCCGTACTGGCAGCTTTTTGCTCACAATAGGCATGATCGGTAAGGATTTCCGCTATATTTTTTTCAACAATGTTCACCCATCTTGGGTCGGTAGGTAATTTTAGGCCTAGCATGGAAAGAAATTTGAATTACTGGTCTACAAAGATAAGACTATTGAAGGGTTCCCCTAAAAATCAAGGTCGAACTCTTTACGCAGCATTTCAATGGCCGGGTTCTTTTCCTTTAATTTCTCATATTTTTCGGCAGGTGTGAACGCAAATTTTTTGGCCACCTCTTCATTGACGGTGATATGTAGGGTAAGGGAATAATTGTTGAGTTTTTGTTTCAGGTAATCCATCATCAAACTCTGTTCCCGCTCAATTTCCTTTTTCATGGTCCCATTGGGAAGTTCAATCCAGATGGTGGTCTCATTTTTCAATTTGGGTACATCCGTTTGAAAATTACTCGCCAAAATTTTCTTGCCTTGGTTTTCCAATTGATCCACAAAATCGTCCCAATGCTGTTGCATGGTCTCTTCCGTAAAAGCATCTTTGGGAAGATCTTCCTCGGATACTTCGGGAGCCTTGATGTTTTCATGCTCCTTTTTTATCTTAATGCTGGAAAGAGATAGTCCGGAAACCCTTTTTTCCGGTGTTCTTATCTGGATTTTCTTTATGGGTTGATAAGGCTCCTTAGGTTCACTGACAAGTTCTTCGATTACCTCAGATTGAGGTTCGAGGGGTTCCTGGACAGCAATTTGTACTTCTTTGATAGGCTCTTCAACCTGTTTTTGAACAGAGCCATTTGTTGGAACAGGTTTTACCCCGTTGGAAAAGGAAGAAGGTTTATTGGAAAAGTGGGAAGCCGGAATTATGAAATCAGCGTTTTTTTTTTCTCCATCAAAAGTGATGGAGGCCAATTTCATTAAAGTGAGTTCCACCAGCAATCGCTGATTTTTACTCACCTTGTATTGCAGGTCACAATCGTTGGCAATCTGCAGGGCGTTCAATAAAAATTCCTTGGACGTTTTTTTTGCCTGTTCTTGGTATTGGGCTTTCACATCTTCCCCAACTTCCAACAGATTTAAAGTATCTGGATGCTGACAGACCATCAAATCGCGAAAATGGGATGCCAATCCTGTAATGAAATGGTGACCGTCAAAACCAAGCGATAAGGTTTTGTTGAACAATATCAGGAGTTCGGGAATGTTGTTTTCTAGAATAAGGTCCGTAGCGGAAAAGTAGATGTCATAATCCAATACATTCAGATTCTCAGTGACCGCTTTACGGGTCAGTTGCTTGCCTGAGAAACTTACTACCCGATCAAAAATGGACAGGGCATCCCGCATGGCACCATCGGCCTTTTGTGCGATGATGTGCAAGGCACTTTCCTCAGCATCAATGCCTTGTTGTTCCGCAATGTATTTGAGGTATTCCGAAGCATCCTTAACAGTGATCCGTTTAAAATCAAAAATCTGGCATCGGGAAAGTATGGTTGGGATAATCTTATGCTTCTCCGTTGTCGCCAAAATAAAAATGGCATGTTTTGGAGGTTCTTCCAAGGTCTTCAAAAAGGCATTAAAAGCCGATTGGGACAGCATGTGCACCTCGTCAATAATGTACACTTTGTATTTCCCGACTTGGGGAGGTATGCGAACCTGGTCTATCAGGCTTCTGATATCGTCCACAGAATTGTTGGAAGCGGCATCCAGCTCAAAAATATTGAAAGCAAAGTCCTCATCTTCCCTTTCCGTGCCATCTTGGTTGATTTTTTTGGCCAAAATCCGTGCGCAGGTGGTCTTGCCCACACCTCTTGGGCCACAAAACAATAAAGCTTGTGCCAAATGATTGTTGTCTATGGCGTTCAACAAGGTGTTGGTAATGGCTTCTTGGCCAACCACATCCTTGAAGGTCTGGGGGCGATATTTTCTAGCTGATACTACAAAAGGTTCCAATGCAGGAAAATTGAGATACTACAAATATAAAAATAGCAACGTGCAAACTTAACGGTATGTAATCTGGATCGCCATTTTTTATTAACAATTGGAGTACCTTTGCACCCAGCAGGCCACCTTATCGCTGCAAGCTTGGGTAACCAAGGTTGAAGAGGAAAGTCCGGACACCGTAGTGCGGCATAGCGGGTAACGCCCGTCCGCCGAAAGGCGAGGACCAGTGCAACAGAAAGCAAGTACAGTTATGCTGTAGTGAAATCAGGTAAACTCTATGCGGTGAAACGTCATGTAAACCAGTGTTTGAGGGCTGCACGCCCGAGCTGGAGGGTAGGCGGTTGGAGCCATTGGGTGACCGATGGCCTAGATAAATGATAAGGGTATACAGAATCCGGCTTATGGCCTGCTTTTATTTTTCTTCGAAAAAACTGAAAATACTCCCCCCATACTTCCGTTGTTCCGAAAAATTGGAATGGTTGGACAAATCGGTTTGATCGGAATGCTCCACAACCAGTACCCCATCTTCCTGCAATAGGTTGTTCGCAAAAACAAGGTCAGCGATTTTAAGGAACTGTGTCTCATCAAAACTATAAGGGGGATCGGCAAAAATGACATCGAATTTCTCCTTCGAGCGTTCCAAATATTTGAAAACATCCGACTTTAGGGCACTGATGGGGAATTCCAACTCATTGGAAATTTTTGAAATGAATTGGATACATCCAGGAAAAGCATCTACGGCCACAATATCCTGAACACCTCGTGAGGCAAACTCAAAACTAATGTTGCCCGTTCCGGAAAATAGGTCCAATACCCGGAGCTCATCAAAATAAAAACGGTTGTTGAGGATATTGAAGAGGCCTTCCTTGGCCATATCCGTTGTGGGGCGTACAGGTAATCTTTTTGGGGCAACCAATCTTTTGCCCTTATATTTTCCCGAAATGATTCGCATTTAGAGTGAACTTAAAATGGAAAAGTCAATGCTTTCGTCCTCCAAGTTTTCCATGGGGAATGTAGGGCTATTGGGCACAAATACGGAAACTTGGGTGATATACTGGTGACATAGTTCAAAAATGGGGTCTCCCTCTTCAATGGCACCAAAAAGTTTTAAGTTTATTTTTTCCAAATTCATTTGCAGTTGTTCCAAACTAAAGAGCAGATAGTACAAAAAATCTTCCTTGGTTTTGTAGTCAAACTGGTTGTAGAAAAGAAGCTTCTTGTCTGAGACCACCATCATTTCCATTTCCTTTTCGGAGACCTGAACGTAGCACGTGGGTTCAGCAGTTATCCTACTTTGGCCCAAAAGGGACGTAATTAACACCGTACCACTATGCTTGAACTCAAACTCCCCAAAGAGTTCAAAAATGTAATTGTTGATGTTGGTGTACGGGATATAAACGTTAACCATGTCTTGGTTAGGGATCTCATCGTAGGCGATGAGGTCATTGGCCATGATCTTGGCATTGAATTTTAGGTAATTGGGAAGTTCGTCTTTGTTGAAAAGGGCCTTTGGTACCAAGCTGAACATATTGTTCTTGTGGATGACCACAACCTCGGAAAAATTCTTTCCGATATCACCATGCTGGTTGAGTTTGACCTTTAGTTCTTTCAATAATAAATAAGGAGTCAAAGGAGACTTGAACGTTTCCTTTTCAAAAGCCAGGATCTTATTGGTAATGGTGTCCAGTACACAAAAAGAAAGTCCATTCAAGCCGACTTGAATGGACAGTTTCCTATAAGTGTTATTTGTATCTGGCTGTACTATATTAGTTGTTCTTTCTATCATAGATAGGAGGCCAGTTCCCGTTTGTACTAACATCGGTCAACGAACCTACTTTAATTTCATCACCATTTACTTCCTCCACACTCTGGTGTGCTTTTTCCCTGTCTACCAAATCTTTTGGTTGATCATATAGGATAACATCTTTTTTCACTTTAGCTTCAAAAACTGGCGCTT
>JAGQZL010000109.1 GCA_020434915.1 Allomuricauda sp.
CATACCCAAATCAATAGGGATAACCTTATTTTCATTGTTTGAATGTGTTGGGAGGGGTGCATTACAAAGATGGCCAAAAAAAATGGGATTCGGGCAGGATTCAAAATAAAATATGCTCCTTCCCTTATGCGCCTGATTTTCTTGCTAGGGCATACTGTTTTCTGATTACGGATTCCGCAGGTTTGTTCTGTGGTGTAAACCTGTTGTCTGCCTGTCCGCCTACCCTGTCATGGTGCATAAACCATTTCCACACAAACCCGCCGGCAAACCAATTTTCTGTCCAAAATTCATCAAAAATGACTTGGGTGGCATCTGCCTGCGCCTTTAAGTTGACATTCATTTCGTTCCTATCCACCAACCATGGCTTCTTTCCGGTGTAGTCCATACTTCGGTAACCAAACTCTGTGAACAACATAGGTTTGCCCACTTTTTCCGAAAGTGATTTTAGTTTGGCTTTCCAAGGCTGCCAACCTTCCCTCAAAGTTTGGGTTGTTGGATTTTGTTTTTCGCACAGTGGAAAATAGGCATTGACCCCGATAAAGTCCAATTGGTTCCAAAATGGGGTTTTTGCATACTCGTCCCAATTGGCTGCATACGTTAGTTTGCCGTGATAAACGGTTTTTACTTTTTTAATAAGGTCGTTCCAAAATTCTGGGCGGTTTTGTACAAATTTTGCCAGCTCCGTGCCAATACACAAAATATCTGTTTGGGTTTCTTGCGCTACTTGGGCATAAAGCATGATGAAATCGGCGTACGAACCTTCAAATTCCTCCCATTCCTTATCATTTTTCATGGTCAGATTCCCTGTAAACTCTCCCCTTCTGATCCATATTTGGGGTTTCAGCATCACCTTTACACCATTTTTGTGGAGCGTCTGTATGTATTGTTTCACTCCTTCACTAGTTTCTCCATACCATTGTCGCTCGGAGTCAAAAATCAATTCTGGGGAGCTGGACTCGGGAATAAACCCGAAGGGCATAATGGCCGCATAGTTGGCATGAACGTCCAAAACTGGATCTATATGTGTTTGTGTGGCCCTATCACCAGAGCTTACAAAACTTATACCGTTGACCTTGTCGTCTTTAGGGGCTCCACAAGCAAGGACAACAAACAAAACAAGTACTATCAATTTCTTCATACCCAATGAAATACCACCCTAAAATACTCTTTTTTAAAGAGTTCGACCTCTTAAAATCTTGCTAAATTATGTGGATGGATTAAGTTCTTCTATTTTAGTACGACTCATTTTTCATATTTAAACCAAACCATGGAACACATTGTCATTATTGGAAATGGAATTGCCGGGGTTACCGCTGCCAGACATATCCGAAAGCTTTCCAATAAAAAAATTACCATCATTTCTGCCGAGAGCGACTACTTTTTTTCTAGAACTGCACTCATGTATGTGTATATGGGGCATATGAAATTTGAGCATACCCAGCCGTATGAGAATTGGTTTTGGAAAAAGAACAACATTGATTTGATCAATGGGTTCGTGACCCAAGTGAACACAACTGAAAAGGAGGTGATTTTGAAACACAATGGGTCCATTTCCTACGACAAATTGATTATTGCCACAGGCTCCAAACCCAACAAATTTGGGTGGCCCGGTCAAGATTTGGAAGGTGTGCAAGGTCTGTACTCCAAACAAGATTTGGAGCTTTTGGAGCAAAATGCCCCTAACAACAAGGTGTGCAAACGTGCTGTGATTGTGGGCGGGGGCCTTATAGGGATAGAATTGGCGGAAATGTTGCGCACCCGAAATATTCCGGTCACCTTTTTGGTGCGGGAAAGCAGTTTTTGGAACGGGGTGTTGCCCAGTGGCGAATCCCAAATGATCAATGAACATATTCTGGAACATCACATAGATCTGCGTTTAGGTGCTTCCTTAAAGGAGATTGTTCCTGACGAAAAGGGCAAGGTGAAATCCGTGATTGTGGCGGAAACCGGCGAAGAGATTACCTGTACTGTAGTAGGATTGACAGCAGGTGTTACCCCAAACATCGATTTTTTAAAAGATTCAGGGATTGAATTGGGCAAAGGGGTCAAAGTGAATCGGTTTCTGGAAACCAACATCAAAGACATCTATGCCATTGGTGACTGCGCCGAACAGCATGAGGCCATTGGCAACCGCAGACCTGTGGAAGCCGTTTGGTACACAGGACGGATGATGGGGGAAACCGTTGCCCAAACCATTTGCGGGAACAGAACGGAGTACAAACCAGGTCATTGGTTCAACTCGGCCAAGTTTTTGGACATTGAATACCAAACCTATGGTTGGGTATTTTCCGAACGAATAAAGGGAGAGGACGAAATCCATTTTCATTGGCGACACCCCAAAGAAAAACTCTGCATCACCATTGCATTTGATAAGGGCTCCAAAACCTTCTTGGGAATCAACACCTTCGGGATACGGATGCGACATGAGGTTTTTGACCGTTGGCTCAATGACAAAAAAGACATTGACTTTGTCATGGCCCACCTGGCAGATGCCAACTTCGACCCGGAATTTTACAGAAGACACGAATCTGAGATTGTCGCCAAATTCAACTCCGATTTTGGTAAAAACATCGTCCCGAAAAAGAAAAGCCTAAAACGAATATTCCAAACATCCTAACCTGAAATACAAATGAACACTCTTGACAAAAGTATGGCTCTAACCGGACAGCCTCCAAAAAGCTTGAGCCTTAACCAGAAATTGGCAACCGTCATCGGAATGGTTGGGTTGGGCATATTGTTGTTGGCCACTTTTAACGTCTCATTCCCCAACAAGACTTTATGGCTTGTAGTTTCATTGGGGTCCATTTCTTTGGGAACCCTTTGGTTTTCATGGGATGCCTATTCCAAAAAGCATCCCGGCATAAAAAATGACGGGGTTTGGTTCAAGTCCATGTCCAGCAGGGGGCTTTGGGGATGGATGGCAGGTTTGGCCCTGACGGGTTTTTATATCGTCCTGTATTTCTATCCAGAGTACTTGGGATTGGTGAGTGGTGGTGAAAACAAAGGGGTGATTGCACTTTTTGACCCCTTAAGTAAATTGCTGAGTGGCAATCCTGCAAGCCAATGGTTCGTTTATGGAACACTATACACCGTTGCCATTTTGATCTTCGGAATAAAATTCCTATGGAAATACCGCCATAACCGTTATGAAAAACTTCGCACCTTCAGCGTCATGTTTTTTCAGTTGGCCTTTGCTTTTATCATTCCTGAGATGATGGCAAGATTGAACGGACATAAAATTTTGAACGGAGGAAGCCTGCCCTATTATGACCTTAAAAGCGTATGGCCCCTCAACTACTATAATTTTGAAAGTTATCGCATCAAAGGATTTTTGAGTTCAGGTGACATTGGTTTTGCGCTGTTGGTATTTGCCATTTTATCCATTTTTGTGATAACCCCTATCCTTACCTATCGTTATGGAAAAAGATGGTACTGCTCTTGGGTCTGTGGTTGTGGAGGTCTTGCAGAGACTGCCGGGGATGCCTTCCGACAACTGAGCGACAAATCGGTCAGTGCATGGAAAATAGAACGTTGGGTGGTGCACAGTGTCGTGGTCTTTGTTACCTTGATGACAACGGCAGTGGTCTATTCTTATTTGGGCACGGATACCAGCAAATATTGGCTCACCAAGAGCACATTTTTGATTGGCGTAGCCGTTTTGCTCACACTGGTTTTTGGTTGGGCCATGATTTTTAAGAGGGAACAACTCCAAAAAGATGCACAGTACGGGGCCATAGGTTATTTCGTCATCATCATTGCATTGATCGGGTTTCACTTTTTCAGTGGCGAAGGACAAGTGTTTCTGTTCAAATCAGAGACCCTTCGCAAATCGTATTCCTTCCTGATCGGCAGTATTTTTTCCGGTGTCATCGGAACAGGGTTCTATCCTATTTTTGGAAGTAGGGTTTGGTGTAGGTTCGGTTGCCCCATGGCGGCCATGATGGGGTTTCAGCAACGATTATTCTCCCGTTTTAGAATCACCACCAATGGCGGCCAATGTATTTCCTGTGGTAACTGTTCCACCTATTGCGAAATGGGTATCGATGTGCGTGCGTATGCCCAAAAAGGTGAGAACGTTGTTCGGGCCAGCTGTGTGGGCTGTGGTATTTGCTCCGCGGTTTGTCCAAGAGGTGTCCTCAAATTAGAGAACGGTCCAATGGAGGGAAGAATTGACGGCAATCAAGTGTTGTTGGGCAACGATGTGGATTTGATGACTCTTGTGAACAAAAAGTAAGCATAGGATTAAATATTCGCTTACAAAAGTTCCTTATTCTTTGGGTGTATTTCATTTACGGATATCAGAACCGATCTGATATTCTTTCTATCAAATCTAAACTTCAAGAAGATATTGGAAATAAAAATTCACAGTATCCATTTTTAACTGTCAAATATAATGTGGCCAAAACTAATTGGTCATTATAAAAATATATATGATATGGTTAAAATTAAAAATCACGACGTACAGAGTATCAACTTGTCCACCTCAACAGAAATTGCATTCAACTACATCGCAGACCCTGCTAACCTATCCAATTGGACAGGAGCTTTTAAAAAAGCCGATGATAAAACAGCACTTTTGATAACCCCGAAAGGTGAGCTTAACATTGGTTTGGAAACAAAAACCAACAAGGAGCTTGGTACCATAGATTGGTATATGACCATGCCTGATGGCAGTGTTGGGGTGGCCTACTCCAGGGTAACTGCCGGACCGGATGAAAAAGCAATTTACTCATTTGTTCTTATTGCCCCGCCGGTACCCTTGGAAGAGATTGAAGGGACCTTGGCAGCCCAAATTGTACAGCTCCAGGAAGAGCTGGTTAAACTAGACTCTATTTTATCAGAATAAAACAATTGGGACGAGGCTGACCCTAAGGTCAGCCTCGTTTATTTAAACGAAGAATGGAAAATCAACTCATTGCAGATAGCTTAAACGGAAATAAGGAAAGTCTGGAAAGACTCATAAAATCCATTGATGGTTTTGTGTATAACTTATCCCTCCGCTTTTTATGGAACAAAACGGATGCAGAGGATGCAACCCAAGAAATCCTAATAAAAGTAATTACAAACCTTGGTAAGTATGAGGGTAAAAGCAAATTCAATACTTGGGTTTATAGGATTGCCGTCAATTATTTGATCAATCAGAAAAAGAAAAGCTCATTTGAAAAACGACCCATTACTTTTAGTCAATTTTCCGAAGAGCTGAACAGCTTAAAAGAACCTGTAAGTTATGATGCTCCCGACAAAGATTTATTGGACAAGGAGATGAAAACGGGCTGTACCCTGGCCATGTTACAATGTCTGAACAGAGATTTGAGAATGGTTTTTATTCTAGGCAGTGTCCTTAATATAAAAAGCAATGTTGCTGGTGAGATTCTCGGAATTACCCCAGAAAATTTCAGAAAACGTCTTGAAAAATCCAGAAAATTAATAGGTGGTTTCCTAGATTCCAATTGCGGAGTGTATAACCCGGAAAACAAGTGCAGATGCAACAATAGAATCCATCCTGCTTTGGCCCTAAAAAGAATTGATAAAAACAATCTTAATTTTATGGATGATGTAGAACCCTACAATGATGAAATGGAAGAACTGAGCTCCTTGACCGGAGTTTATCAAAACCACGGGACGTTCAAGAATAAATCTGATTTCATGGAACAATTAAATGGACTGCTGAAGACCAAGAAAATACTCAATTTCCAGTAGTTGATGAATCGGAGTGAATAAATGGTCCTGATTCATCATAGCCAAAGCCCAATTAAAGAACCAACAAAAGGAATTCCCGAGCACTGTATTTTATCGGTTAAATAGCCCAAGTTCCATTTAATAGTTTAGTTTTGACTCCTTCAAGCACAAACTAAACCTAGATTTAGGCAATGGCGGACATTAAAGTCATCATTCCAGCTGTAAATGAAGGAGATTCCATAGGAAAAGTAGTTTCCGAACTACCAGAACATGTATCAGAAATCATTGTTGCGGATAACGGCTCTACGGACGATACAGCCCAAAATGCGCGTGCTGCCGGAGCAACAGTGGTTACGGAAAACCGCAAAGGATATGGCTTTGCCTGCCTAAAAGGATTGGAATATATCTCCAAACAATCCAAACTACCCGATATTATCGTATTTATCGACGGAGACTATTCAGATTATCCGGAAGAATTGGATAAGGTAGTCGCCCCAATTTTGGAAAATGATGTTGATTTTGTGGTCGGAGCGCGAAAAAAATCGCTTCGCGAACCAGGTTCCATGACTCCACAACAGGTTTTTGGGAACCAATTGGCCACTTTTTTGATGCGTCTTTTCTTTAGGTCAAGATTTACGGATTTAGGACCTTTTAGGGCGATAAAATATGAAAAGCTCAAAGAATTGCAGATGCAGGACACAACTTATGGGTGGACGGTGGAAATGCAGTTAAAAATTTTAAGAAAAAAAATGTCATATACCGAAGTACCAGTACGTTACAAAAGAAGAATTGGCGTATCAAAAGTGTCTGGTACAGTAAAAGGTACTATATTTGCAAGCATAAAAATCCTGGGTTGGATCTTTAAATACAGTTTAAAATAACATACATGGGAATCACGATCGCTTACATCATCATTGCAATCTACAGCACGGCCTTAATTTTGATTTTCATGTACAGCCTTGCCCAGTTGAATCTTTTGGTGAACTATCTTGGTTACAAAAGACGTAACGAAGAGGCACCAAAATTCAACCTTTTAGATCCCAAAGAAATTCCTTTCGTCACCATTCAGTTGCCCATCTACAACGAAGAATATGTGGTGGAGCGTTTATTGGACAACATCGCCAAAATAGAATATCCAAAAAGTAAATTGGAAATCCAGGTTTTGGATGATTCCACCGATGATTCCGTCATTGAGACAGCCGCTAGAATTGAGGAGCTACAAAAAACAGGGCTTGACATCCAACACATCCGCAGGGAAAATAGAAAAGGCTATAAGGCTGGTGCACTAAAAGAAGGATTGGCCATCGCCAAAGGCGATTTCATTGCCATTTTTGATGCCGACTTCCTTCCCGAAAGCGATTGGTTGAAAAAGACCGTTCCCTACTTTAAAGATGAAGAAATCGGTGTGGTACAGACCCGTTGGGGACACATCAACCGTGATTACTCCACTTTGACAAGAATCCAGGCGTTTGCCTTGGATGCACACTTTACGTTGGAGCAAGTGGGAAGAAACTCCAAAGGACACTTCATCAATTTTAACGGTACCGCTGGTATTTGGAGAAAGGAATGTATCCTTGATGCCGGCAACTGGGAAGGTGATACCCTTACAGAAGATTTGGATTTGAGCTACCGTGCCCAATTGAAAAACTGGAAGTTCAAATATTTGGAAGATGTGGAGACCCCTGCAGAGCTTCCTGTGGTGATCAGTGCCGCACGTTCCCAACAATTCCGTTGGAACAAGGGCGGTGCCGAAAACTTCAGAAAAACAGTCTGGAGTGTCATCACGGCCAAAAATATTCCCTTTAAGACCAAGTTCCATGGCGTGATGCACCTGTTGAACAGTTCCATGTTCCTTTGCGTGTTCACCGTGGCTTTGTTGAGCATTCCAATGCTCTATATCAAAAATACCTATGGTTATTTAGGTTGGATATTCGAGGTAACGAGCTTCTTTATTGTGAGTACCATTATTCTCTTCATTTGTTACTGGTTTACTTATAAGAGTATACAGGGTAGCAGTTTTGATAATTTTGTGGACTACATTAAACTCTTCTTCACCTTTTTCTCCGTAGCATTGGGCTTCTCTTTGCACAATACCGTTGCAGTTTTGGAAGGTCACCTGGGTAAACGAAGTGAGTTTGTACGAACTCCAAAATTCAACATCAACAACCTAACGGATAGCTGGAAAGGCAATAAATACCTGACCAAGAAATTGTCCCCGAACATGATCTTGGAATTTGCCCTGATGATCTATTTCCTATTCGGAATGTACAGCGCCATCCCGTTGAACGACTACGGATTGTTCCCTTTCCACTTGATGTTATTCCTAGGGTTTGGGTTTGTTTTCTTTAAATCACTGACCTCCAAGGCATAAAACCATGCAATCTTATTGGCGACTGCACAGATACCCGATACTTTTTGCTATCGTCAGTATTTTGTTCTACGCTGCCTTTGCCTATGACTTGGTCCGAACGGATTTTGTCAAGCTATCCATGCTCTTTGGTGCATTGTTTTTCCTATGCTACAAAATCATCCAGTTCGAAAAATGGAACTTTAAGTTCCTTTTGATCATTGGCATTCTCTTTCGATTGGTGTTTCTGCTGGCTGAACCCAACCTCTCTCAGGATTTTTATCGATTTATTTGGGATGGGGAGTTGATCAAAAACGGCATCAACCCATATTTGTATACTCCCGATCAAATTTTGGAACAAGGTCGGGTGGTAATTGCCAATATGGAAGGGTTGCGCTCTGGAATGAGCGATTTAAATGCCAGACATTTCAGTAACTACCCTCCCATCAACCAAATCCTTTTTGCTTTGGCAGCAGTTTTGGGTGGTGGAAGCATCATGGGTTCCATGGTGGCAATGCGATTGACCATCATTCTTGCCGATATAGGGACACTGTATTTCGGAAGAAAGCTGCTCCAAAACCTCAACCTATCAAAACACACCATCTTTTGGTATTTTCTAAACCCGTTGGTAATTATCGAATTGACTGGAAACCTTCATTTTGAAGGTGTCATGTTATTCTTCCTGATTTGGTCATTTTATCTCATTTCAAAGAAGCAATGGGCCATGGCATCCCCGCTCTATGCCATCTCCATCATGGTTAAATTGGTACCCTTGCTGCTACTGCCCATTTTCGTGAAATATTTGGGATTTAAAAAAAGTGTGTATTTCTATATTCTGGTTGTGTTGGGATGCTTGGCAATTCTGTATCCGTTCTACTCCCCCGTTTTTATAGATAATTACTCAGAAACCGTAGGGCTTTGGTTCTCCAATTTCGAGTTCAATGCTGGCATCTACAATCTGGTGAAGAAAATAGCCGTTACCTACTATGAGGCTAAACCATGGGAATTGATTGATGTCTATGGTTCATTGGTCATCAAACTGACCGTTGTCCTTATTCTATTGATGGCATTCTTGAGAAGAAA
>JAGQZL010000010.1 GCA_020434915.1 Allomuricauda sp.
AAACTACAATACTCGGAAAAAAGGCGTCCCAAAAACCTATTTGGCACTACTTTGCTAAGACGGTAAACCTACCTCTTCTAAACACCATTTTTTGTTCTTAATCCCTTAAGGGATTAGACCCGATTTTGAAGTATTCGATACGTTGGATTCATCAATGACATTTCTGATTTTTCAGAAATAGTGTTGAATCTCGCTTGTCCCGATCAGCTTCCATTTCGTGGTGATGGGCTCTTTTTGCCCGATTCTTACTATCAAAAAAATTAGAAAATGTAAAAAAAATAATCCCCCTAATCTTTCTTATCATGAAAACTAACACATTAAAAATTGCCATCATCGACAACGATGATGCACTACACCCCATTTATCGGCAATATTTTGGGGAAAATGAAACCTACGAACTGCATGGCACCTACAAGTCAGTGCATGAACTTTTATCCAACTTTGGGCGAAGCAACCCAGATATCATTCTGTGTGAAGCCCAATTGAATGGCATATCCGGCATTGATGGTCTGGAGTATTTCCACAAAAGGAACGAAGACCTCAAGGTACTGATGATGAGCAAAAAGAACGATTTTAAGCTCATTAAGGAAGCCTTTAAAAAAGGAGCCAGTGGATATCTCATCAAACCATTGTCCAAAGAACGTCTGTTCAATGCATTGGACACCTTGGACCAACATGGCCTGGCCTTGGAATTGGAGGTGGCGAAGAAAATCATCAACTCCTTCCAGACCAAATCCTTTGATTCTTTCTCGCGGAAGGAAAACCAGATCATTGAACTCCTTACCCAAGGTTTCACCTACAAAATGATTGCGGATAGACTCTGTGTAACACCTAGTGCAGTAAATTTTCACATCCAAAATATTTATGTGAAGTTGAACGTGAATTCCAAATCGGAAGCATTGCAAAAGTTGAAGGAAATGGAACTCCGCCAACTGAATGCGGCTTAGATCAACTGATTCCAAAAATGAAAAACCCTGACGTACCGTCAGGGTTTTTCTGTTGTTGATTATAACTGAATAGTCGTTATTTCACTTCTTCGAAGTCTACGTCTTCCACGTTATCGCCTTCGGCAGCCCCAGCACCTGCAGCGCTATCAGCACCTGCAGAAGTATCCGCACCGTTAGCTTGGGCAGCATCTGCCTGGGCTTTGTACATTTCCTCGGAAGCTACTTTCCAAGCTTCGTTGATCTTGTTCAAAGCAGGTTCGATCACCGCAAGGTCCTTGCTTTCATAAGCCTTCTTCAATTCTTCCAAAGCATCTTCAATCGGCTTTTTCTTGTCCGCGGACAATTTATCGCCAAACTCTTTCAACTGCTTTTCTGTTTGGAAAATCATTCCATCGGCTTCGTTCAACTTATCGGCAGTTTCCTTCGCTTTTTTATCGGCTTCAGCATTGGCTTCGGCCTCAGCTTTCATCTTCTTGATTTCTTCGTCGGTCAAACCAGAAGAAGCCTCGATTCGGATATCCTGGGTCTTGTTGGTAGCCTTGTCCGTAGCAGATACCTTGATGATACCATTGGCATCTATATCGAAGGTAACTTCAATTTGAGGTGTACCTCTTGGCGCAGGTGGAATACCGTCCAAGTGGAACCTACCAATGGTCTTGTTATCTGCAGCCATTGGACGCTCTCCTTGCAGCACGTGGATCTCAACCGAAGGTTGATTGTCCGCAGCAGTGGAGAACACTTGTGACTTCTTGGTTGGGATAGTGGTATTGGACTCAATCAATTTGGTCAATACACCTCCCATAGTTTCAATACCCAAAGAAAGTGGGGTAACATCCAACAAAAGCACATCTTTTACGTCTCCTGTCAACACACCTCCTTGAATAGCGGCACCTACGGCCACTACCTCATCAGGGTTCACTCCTTTGGATGGTTTTTTTCCGAAGAATTTCTCAACGGCTTCCTGTACCGCTGGGATACGGGTAGAACCACCTACCAAAATGATTTCATCGATATCGCTTTTTGAAAGACCGGCAGATTTCAATGCAGTCTCACAAGGAGCGATGGTTCTTTTTACCAAATCCTCGATCAATTGTTCAAACTTGGCTCTGGTCAACGTTCTAACCAAGTGTTTTGGTCCAGAAGCCGTAGCCGTTACATAAGGTAAGTTGATCTCTGTTTGGGCAGAAGATGACAGTTCAATTTTTGCTTTCTCGGCAGCCTCTCTCAAACGTTGAAGGGCCATGGGGTCTTTTCTAAGGTCCATGTCTTCATCTTTCTTGAACTCTTCTGCCAACCAATCAATGATTTTTTGGTCCACATCATCACCACCCAAGTGGGTGTCACCATCGGTTGCCAGTACTTCAAAAACACCGTCACCCAACTCCAGGATGGAAACGTCATGTGTACCACCACCAAAGTCGAATACCACAATCTTTTGGTCGGTATCCTTTTTATCCAAACCATAAGCCAAAGAGGCCGCTGTTGGTTCGTTGATGATACGCTCCACGGTAAGACCGGCAATTTCACCAGCTTCTTTGGTGGCCTGTCTTTGTGAATCGTTAAAATATGCAGGAACGGTAATCACCGCTCTGGTTACATCTTGTCCCAAGTAATCTTCTGCAGTTTTCTTCATTTTTTGAAGAATCATGGCAGAAAGTTCTTGTGGGGTATACAAACGACCATCGATATCCACCCTTGGAGTATCGTTATCGCCCTTTACCACTTTGTAAGGTACCCTTTCCGCTTCCTTTTGTGACTCTGAGTATTTGTTCCCCATGAATCGCTTAATGGAATAAATTGTTTTGTGAGGGTTGGTCACTGCCTGTCTTTTAGCAGGGTCTCCGACCTTGATTTCCCCACCTTCCACAAATGCAATCATGGATGGAGTGGTCCGTTTTCCTTCGGCATTCGGAATTACCACAGGCTCGTTACCTTCCATTACAGAGACGCAGGAGTTGGTCGTACCTAAGTCTATACCTATAATCTTGCTCATTGTATCTAAAGTTATATCTGTTTAAAATTCTTTTTTGTCTCGGTCTTAAAATGTCAATGTTCGTGCCATGACCTAGAATCTGACAAGGTGTCAGCATTTTAAAAATATCCTTGTCAAAGTGTTTCAAAATCAGATGTCATTGACAAAATCATAAAATATTGATGTCTAAAATCAGAAATTGTCAATATTATTTTCGGCAGGTCGTTATATTTGGAACCATAATTTGATGCCATGGAATGTATCAGCGTGTTCGATATGCTCAAAATTGGGGTTGGCCCATCCAGTTCCCATACCCTTGGCCCTTGGCGGGCCGCTGAAAGGTGGATTTGCGAACTGAAGGAGCAACTGGCCTTTACACAGGTACAATCCATATCTGTACAACTCTATGGTTCCCTTTCCCTGACAGGAAAAGGACATGCCACGGATATTGCCGTTGTGATGGGTTTGCTGGGAACAGACCCGGAAACAGTGCCCATTGATGGTATTTCAGAAAGCATCGAAAGAATAAAGAGAGAGAACAAACTGAACTTTGGAGGCCAATTTGAAATTCCATTTCATTTCGACACCGACATCTCCTTTAAAAAGGAGTTCCTTCCCTTCCATGCCAATGGAATGCGCTTTGAGGCACGGTTGGAAAATGGCCAATCCATTGCCGAGACCTATTATTCCATTGGTGGAGGTTTTGTGGTAAAGGAGGAACTTATCCATTCCAAGGAGAATGACATCACGTTCAGGGCTTTTCCGTTTCCGGTAAAAACCGGTAATGAATTGCTGCAATTCTGTGAGTCCGAAGGTACATCCATCTCCGAAATTGTGATGGCCAATGAACTATCCCTCAGAACAACAACAGAAATTGATGAGGGGCTGCTTCGCATCTGGAATACCATGCTGGAATGTATGTATGTAGGTTGCCATACCGAAGGGAAACTGCCCGGTGGACTCAATGTAAAGCGCAGGGCCTTTGAAATGCACCAAAAATTAAAAGGGGAGGTCCCCTACTCCAATCCGCAGGAATGGTTGGAGAGCATTCGGGATACAGAAGTCAGATTTCGCCAAATCATCAAATGGGTAAGCTGTTTTGCCCTGGCCGTGAACGAAGTAAATGCCTCCTTGGGACGCGTGGTCACCGCACCCACCAACGGTAGTGCAGGTGTCATCCCAGCCGTGTTGATGTACTATATGGTCATCGAAAACCATGATGCCAATTTTGATGATGTCAAGCAATTTTTATTGGTGGCAAGTGAAGTAGGGAGCATTTTCAAAAAAGGAGCCACTATCTCAGCTGCCATGGGCGGTTGCCAAGCAGAAATTGGGGTTTCCTCGGCCATGGCTGCAGCCGGATTGGCAGAACTCATGGGCGGTTCCCCAGAACAAGTATTGATGGCCGCTGAAATTGCCATGGAACACCATCTTGGGCTTACGTGTGACCCTATTGGAGGCTTGGTGCAAGTACCCTGCATTGAACGCAATGCCATGGGAGCCATAAAGGCTATCAATGCAGCGGAATTGGCATTGGATGCTGACCCAAAAGAAGCCAAGGTGCCTTTGGACAAGGTAGTCAGCACCATGTGGGAGACCGCAAAGGACATGAACTCCAAATACAAGGAAACCTCGGAAGGTGGTCTCGCCGTCGGGGTCTTTTTGAGTGATTGTTAATCCTTACACCCCTCTTTACCCCGAGTGTCGATCAAATAAATGATTTTCCATTCCCCATCAAAGTTGACCATTTGGAATGAATTGATACCGCAATGGCTAAAATTTCCATTCAACCAAAACTCATATCCCACCCATGCATTGGCCATGGTCCGGTCCACCTGAATGGAAAAAGAAGTCAATTTTTCCTGAAATTGGATACTATCGGGAATACTGACAATCGATTTCAAAAACTTGGAAAATTCTTCGTTCCTGAACAATGTTTTCCCTTCCGGGTTCCTTCCTGTGGTCTGAAGCACCACGTGGTCGGCAACCGTACTTTTTATAATGGTTGAATCTTGTTTGTGAAAGCCTTCAAAAAAAGTTTCGACTACTTTTTTGATTTTTTGTTTTTCATCGACTGCCTCGGTGTTCGAATCTTGGGCCTTTATTCCCACAGTAATCAGGAGAAGGGCTAATAACACGAATTGTTTGTGCATTGTGGTAGTTTTTTGATTGAAGGACAATTTAAACAAAACTGCTTACATTTAACCGATAAATACAAATCATAATGTCTGTCGCAAAAAAAGAATACAAGAGGGTCACGGTAAAATCGCTGGTCGAGATGAAACAAAATGGTGAAAAAATCAGTATGCTCACGGCATACGATTATTCCATGGCAAAAATTGTGGATGCTGCCAATGTGGATGCTATTTTGGTGGGCGATTCTGCCAGTAATGTCATGGCCGGTCACGAAACCACCCTGCCCATTACCCTTGACCAAATGATATACCATGCTTCTTCCGTGGTTCGGGCCGCTAAAAGGGCACTGGTTGTGGTAGACATTCCCTTTGGGAGTTATCAAGGTGATTCCAAAGAGGCTTTACGGTCCGCTATCCGTATCATGAAGGAAAGTGGCGCCCATGCAGTAAAAGTGGAAGGTGGCTCCGAGATCAAGATATCCATCAGCCGAATTTTGGAAGCAGGTATTCCTGTGATGGGACATTTGGGACTTACCCCCCAGTCCATTTATAAGTTTGGGACCTATACCGTTAGGGCCAAAGAGGAGGAAGAAGCCGAAAAACTGAAAGAAGATGCCAAATTGCTGGAAGAACTCGGTTGTTTTGCCATTGTATTGGAAAAAATTCCGGCAAAATTGGCCAAGGAAGTTGCTGAAAGTGTCTCCATACCCATTATTGGCATAGGAGCCGGCGGTGGTGTGGATGGACAGGTTTTGGTGGTGCACGATATGCTAGGAATGACCCACGAATTCCATCCAAGGTTTCTGCGTAGGTATTTGAACCTGTATGATGAAATGAGCGATGCTATTTCCCAATACGTGGATGATGTGAAAAGCAAGGATTTCCCAAATGAGGAAGAATCTTATTAGATTGTTGGATTATTCGATAGTTCGACTATTGGACTCGTTTGTGTAGATTTGAATGCTTATTTTGATTACCAGCCTCCTAACCAACAAATCAATAAAATGCATCGATTTAAAGATTTGGAAATATGGAGATTGAGTAGAAAATTTTGCTCAGACATATACCAAACCACTTCATCATTTCCAGAAACTGAAAGGTTTGGTATTTCAAACCAGTTGAGAAGAGCATCGGTCTCAGTTCCTTCAAAAATATCAGAAGGTTGTTCCAGAAAATCAAACAAAGATTTCTCAAGATTTTTGGAAATCGCCATTGGTTCCATGTATGAATTGGAAACCCAATTGTTAATTTCAAATGATTTGGGATTTATTTCTGAGGAAAAAACAATGGAGTTAATGGAAAAGCTTAATACAATTGTAAAAATGACTTCTAAATTCAAATCCTCGCTAAAGTGAATTCCAAAAATCCAAATATCCAAGAATCCGACCGTTCTAAACCTAACAATCTCCAAGTTCTTTATGAAGACAATCATCTCATTGTCATCAATAAGAAGGTGGGTGATATTGTCCAGGGGGATAAAACCGGGGATGAACCCTTAAGCGAGGTGGTGAAGCAATACCTCAAGGAAAAATACAACAAACCGGGCAACGTATATTTAGGCGTTGTACACCGTTTGGATCGCCCCACTTCCGGAATCGTGCTTTTTGCCAAGACTTCCAAAGCATTGCCCAGGCTCAACAAACTTTTTGCCGACCGAAGGACTAAAAAAACATACTGGGCCATTGTAAAAAATGTACCTCCGAAAGAGCATGACACCCTTATACACTGGATGGTCCGCAATCCAAAGCAAAATAAATCCTACGCCCACGAAAAAGAAGTACCCCATAGCAAAAAGGCCATCTTGGATTACCGTTTGATCAAAAAGTTGGACAGCTACTATTTATTGGAAATTGACTTGAAAACTGGGCGTCACCATCAAATCAGGGCACAATTGTCCACAATAGGCTGTTGGATCAAGGGCGATTTAAAATATGGTGCCGACCGAAGCAACAAAGATGGCGGCATTCATCTACATGCCAGATATCTGGAACTGGAACACCCTGTAAAGAAAGAAACAATAACACTTGTGGCACCTCCGCCCCAAGACCCGATTTGGGATGCTTGTGTTAGCGGATAAGGGCCAACGCCTTTTCCCGAATGATCTGTCCAACAGGTTTGTTCTCCAAGTGGCTTTCCAACCAAGAAAGAATGTCCAAATACAAAAAGGCTCTCTTTTCGTAGGGATGGTTTTCGTACTTCTTCAGTTCGTTGTACAGCTTTTGGAATTCATTTCTCAAATCCGTTGGATAGATATTCCCAAGATTTCTCAAGAATTTGATCATCTCTTTTTGAACAGCATGTAAGTCATTCATTTTCAATAAGAACTTATAGGTACTTTTAAGCTGCACTTCCAAATGGTAGTCCATCCCGGCCTCGTAGTGTGCCACCAAGCTCAGCACCCTCGCAAAGCACATGAGGTCTTCCCGCATCTTCAAATTTTTGTTGGAGATGATTTTCTTGAGGTAGACAATACAGTTTTTATTGTCCCCGTTTCCAAAATACAGACACGCAATTTTGTAATAAAGCAGCATGATGTGGTGCTCATCAATACGCTGCTTATGTTTTTTGATACCGTACTCTATAATGTTCACCAAATAAACACCCTTATCAAAGGTACCTTCCAAAAAATGAAGGTTCAACTTATTGGTGTTGATGTACAAAAAGGCCAAGGAGGCAATATTGTCATTTTGTGGGAACTTGGGATCTTCCACTTGGGCTTCCAAACGCTCCAAAGTTTCCTTGAACTGTGAGGCATACTTCACAAAGAACAACGACTCCAACAAATAGTGGTTTCCTTTCAAGAAGAATACCGGATTCAATGGAATCATATGGTCATTCTCATAAAAAAGGTCCACCCATTTACTGGCATATTTGTAGGCCGACAAAAAATCCTGGATTAGCAGACTGTACCACAAATAAGCTTTGTACAGCCACAATTTTTCCCTGAAACCCAAGGTTTCCATCTCATAAACTGGCAAGTGGGTCTCAAAATAGGTTTTTACCTTTTTTAGGTCCTCATCACTCCTTGCGTACCCAACTTTCAAAATCATACTGTACAATTGTAACGAAAGGTTGGACAGTTTACTGGTCATGACATTTTGCGCGGACAGTTCCTTTGCCTGCACCGCCAGTTCATCGGCACGGTCTGGGATACTACGGGTAATGTATTGGGTCTCAATTACTTTTTCGAGCTCCACAATTTCATAGGCTACATTTTTTTCTTCGTTCTCGATGGCAAAACTTTTGGCCTTGTCCAAAATTTTCAAGCTTTGCTTGTACAACCCTTTTTGATACAGGATGGTAGCAAAATCAAGCTGCTCCCTAATCTGTATCCTCACATTTTGATTCACGGGATTTAACCTAAGACTTACCAATATTTGCTTATACAAGTGCGCCTTAAGGTTAGACAATTGTGCTTTTTTTACAATACCACTCTCCAAAATTTGCCGTTCGTCATAGGTTTTCATTTTGTCCAACAAGTTGAAAAGTGCCAAAAACTTGGCATCCGTGTTCACCCCCAAACGGCCAACATAGAGTTTAAATTGGCGTTTTTCGGACTTGGAGAGTGATTTTATCAACACGAACAACGCATCCTTATGGGCATTTGTCATCGTAAAAAATATAATTTAAAATATTGTGATTCAGTTAATTAAACTACTCATCAAGTAATTTAACGTTGTAACATACATTAGCCTACTTTTCATCTTCGCCCTTCCTTCTCTATTTTCGTAAGTCACAGAAAAACAGATTGGAATAATGGGTAAAGATAAGGTACAAATTTTTGATACAACGCTAAGAGATGGAGAACAAGTTCCGGGTTGCAAATTGGACACGGAACAGAAATTGGTAATTGCGGAGCGACTGGATGTATTGGGCGTTGATGTAATAGAGGCCGGCTTCCCTATTTCCAGTCCAGGCGATTTCAATTCTGTGCAGGAAATTGCCAAGTTGGTCAAGAATGCGACTGTCTGTGGTCTTACCCGGGCAGTAAAGAAGGATATCGAAGTGGCCGCCGATGCCATTAAGTTGGCAAAGAAGCCACGGATCCATACCGGAATCGGAACTTCGGAATCCCACATCAAGTATAAATTCAACTCTACCCAAGACAAAATCATAGAGCGCGCCGTGGAAGCCGTTTCCTATGCCAAGAGCTTTGTAGAGGATGTGGAGTTTTATGCTGAGGATGCCGGACGAACCGACAACGAATTTTTGGCCAAAGTCTGTGAGGCCGTCATCAAGGCCGGAGCCACGGTTTTGAACATCCCGGACACCACAGGATATTGCCTTCCTGAAGAGTACGGTGCCAAAATGAAATACTTGAAGGAAAATGTAAAGGGTATTGACAAGGCCATACTTTCCTGTCACTGCCACAACGACCTTGGATTGGCCACGGCCAACTCCATTGCAGGGGTCATCAACGGCGCTCGACAAATTGAATGTACCATCAACGGAATCGGGGAGCGTGCAGGGAACACATCACTGGAGGAAGTGGTGATGATCTTGAGACAACACCCCTATTTGAACCTGGACACCAACATCAACAGCCAATTGCTATGGGATACCAGCCAAATGGTCTCCCAAAAAATGGGAATGCCCGTGCAGCCCAATAAGGCCATTGTGGGTTCCAATGCCTTTGCGCACAGTTCGGGAATCCATCAAGATGGTGTGATCAAACAAAGGGAAACTTATGAAATCATCGACCCAAAAGATGTTGGGGTAAGTGAATCCTCCATTGTGCTGACCGCCAGAAGTGGCCGCGCCGCCTTGGCCTATCGAGCCAAAAAAGTGGGTTATGAGCTTACTAAATTACAATTGGACGTGGTCTATGAAAACTTCCTGAAGTTTGCGGACCGTAAAAAAGAGATTGTTGACGAGGACATCCACGAAATTGTGGAAACCAGCAACATCAGCATTCAAAACTTAGCGTAAACCTTTATGAATCTAAAGATTGCTTTACTTCCCGGAGATGGAATAGGGCCCGAAGTGTTGGCCCAGGCCGTAAAATGCTTGCAAGCAGTGGAGGAAGTGTTCAATCACCATTTCGTTTTTAAGGAGGCTCCCGTTGGGGCCATTGCCATAGCCAAGAAGGGTACTCCCTTGCCTGAAACCACCCTAAGCCTTTGCCAAGAGGCTGATGCCGTTTTGTTTGGGGCCATTGGCGACCCCAAATACGATAATGACCCCGATGCCAAGGTGCGACCTGAGCAAGGGCTATTACAATTGCGAAAATCCTTGGGGCTTTTTGCCAATATCAGGCCTATTATGTCCCATCAGACTCTGTTGAACAAGTCTCCTTTAAAAAAGGAAATCATCTCCGGTACCGATTTTGTCATCTACCGCGAATTGACAGGGGGTATCTATTTTGGGGAGAAAAAGTTGAATGCAGAAGGTACCGTTGCCTCCGATCTTTGTGAATATTCCGAGGAAGAGATCAGTCGTATAGCCCATTTAGCCTTCAAGGCAGCAAAAAACCGAAAAAAGAAGGTGACCTTGGTAGATAAGGCCAATGTCCTGGAATCTTCCAGGTTGTGGCGAAAAGTGGTAGGTAAGATTTCCGAAAGCTATCCCGATATTGAATTGGAATATTTGTTCGTGGACAATGCTGCCATGCAAATAATCTTAAACCCCAAACAATTTGATGTCATCCTGACCGAGAACATGTTCGGTGACATTATTTCCGATGAAGGAAGTGTAATCGGCGGCTCCATTGGTCTATTGGCCTCCGCATCCGTAGGTGAAGAAAATGCGTTGTTCGAACCCATTCACGGTTCGTACCCACAAGCAAAGGGAAAAGATATCGCCAATCCAATAGCCTCCATACTTTCCGCAGCTATGTTGCTGGAACATTTTGGACTTAACGAGGAAGCTTGGGCCGTAAAAAAAGCGGTGGATAAATCCCTTAAAAAAGGAATCGTAACGCCTGACCTAAAGCCAAAAAGTCAATATGGCACCAGTCAAGTGGGGGATTTTATCGCCCACAACATCGTCGATATTGAGGACAACATCAACATGAACGACGAAAACATTGATTTGGGAAAATCAACAATTATCTAGTAGCTCCTTCTCCTGTAAGCTCTTGTACCGTTTTGTTGAACTGTTGCTTAAATTCCTCAAACTTTTCTCCCGTGGCAGGACCATTGAACCCAGTGTGGATTTTTCGAACCTCTCCTTTTTTATCAATATAAATGGTAGTGGGATAGGATAGAATGTGGTTCAACATGGGTAATTTTTCATTGGCCTTTTGCTTGTTGGAAGTGCCATATTGGGCCAATAAAATAGGGTAATCCACCCCTTCCCGTTCCTTGAGTCGCTTGATTCCCTCAAACGCTTTTTCCTCAGTTTTGGCATATTCAAAAGCCAATCCAACAAAGGCCAAATCTTGATTGGGATTGTTCTCCAAGAAATCAACATAAAAACGGGTTTCATCCAAACAATTGGTACACCATGTTCCCATTATCTGGATCAGCACCACCTTGTTTTTGAACATGGGGTCTGATAGACTCACATTTTTGCCCATGGCATTCGGGAATGAAAAATCAAACTTGTCATAGCCCTCCCTCAAAAAGGTAAGGTTGTCTGAGTCCGGAAGTTCAAATCCTTCGTTACGTGCTCCCATGAATTCTTGCACGGTATGCTTACCTGAATAAAACTTGCCGTTCAAAGTACTGTCCGTTACCTGGGCCAGAAAGAGAAATACATGGGACCCATCAAAGGCTGAAAGTTTCATGCTATCCCCTGTGACCACACCTTCCAAATAGCGATAATCCCCTGTTTTGGTTCGAAAAGTGCCCTTTATCTTATTCCCGTTTTGCATAAAAATGCCTTTTGCAGGATACTCACCATCGGTATTGATATTAAAATAAGCCTCCCAAATACCTGAAATGTTCACCATGGCATCTTCCTGGACATCAAAACGTTCCGATATACCCTGTGTGGCATGGAAAGGAACCCTCCGTTCCTTGCTTTCCTCTATAAACTCCCCAACAATTTCATTTTCGGTAAAGGTGCCCACAATATGGCCTTCAAATATGGGCATGCGTATGTTGATGGAATCCCCTTCCATATCAAATTCATCCACCACGACCACCTCCTCGGCATTCCATATCTTCATGACATACTTGCCATCCCCATCCAAGGACAGTGTAAAGTTGAACGGTAGTATCTGACCATCGGAAACTTCAATTTTGGCCAACCAATCTCCCAAGGCCAAACTTTGTTCCTGCTCTTTTTTACAAGATGTAACCAACAGTGCAACAGTGGTTAACAACAGCCAAGTTCTTTTCATATAATGAAAGATTTTTCTTAAAAGTAGCAAAACCATTTGATAACTTACCAAACCAAACGGTATATGGTCGTTATTTACGTTGAATCTGTTCCCCTATTGTTTTATATTTGTCCACTCTAAAATTGGGGTATGAAGATTTCTTACAACTGGTTGAAGCAATTTTTGCAAATTGATTGGGATGCACAAAAAACAGGGGAGCTCTTAACAGATCTTGGGCTTGAAGTTGAAGGCATTTCCCAATTTGAATCAGTGAAAGGCGGATTAAAGGGAATAGTGGTTGGCCACGTGTTAACCTGTGAGCAACACCCAAATGCGGATCGGCTCAAAGTGACCACTGTTGATATTGGCCAAGAAACCCCGTTACAGATTGTTTGTGGCGCACCCAACGTGGCTGCAGGGCAAAAAGTTCCCGTAGCCACCATAGGCACCACACTTTATACCAAAGAAGGTGAAGCCTGGGTCATTAAAAAAGGGAAGATCCGAGGCGAGGAAAGTCAAGGGATGATCTGCGCCGAGGATGAAATCGGAATTGGCGAAAGACATGACGGTATTATGGTCTTGAACGAGGAATTGCAACCGGGAACCCCTTGCGCACAAGTTTTTGACACGGAGAACGACGAGGTCTTTGAAATAGGGCTTACCCCCAACCGGGCCGATGCCATGAGCCACTTTGGTGTGGCCCGTGACCTAAAGGCCGGTTTGGAACAAAAGGAAATCCAGAAAGAACTTGTGACCCCATCCACCAGTAATTTTTCCATTGACAATAGATCACTCAAAATAGATGTAGAGGTCAAGGACAGTCAATTGGCCCCAAGATATTGTGGGATAACCATCAGCAATCTTATTGTACAGGAGTCCCCGGATTGGTTAAAAAACCGATTGAAGGCAATCGGCCTATCCCCCATCAACAATGTGGTGGATGTTACCAATTATGTCCTTCATGAACTGGGTCAACCCCTTCACGCCTTTGATGCATCAAAAATCAAGGGGAACAAAATTGAGGTAAAAACATTACCCGCTGGAACCAAGTTCAGGACGTTGGATGATGTAGAAAGGGAACTGCACCAAGATGACTTGATGATCTGCGATGCGGAGAAGCCCATGTGTATTGCTGGGGTTTTTGGAGGCCTGCACTCTGGGGTAACCGAACATACTTCGGCCATCTTCTTGGAAAGTGCCTACTTTGACCCTATCTCTATCAGAAAAACTGCCAAAAGACACGGTCTGAACACCGATGCTTCCTTCAGGTTTGAACGTGGCATCGATATCAATATCACGGAATATGCCCTTAAAAGAGCTGCTCTCCTCATCAGGGAAATCGCAGGTGGGTACATCAGTTCCGAAATTGTGGATCTATACCCTAAAAAGCCGCAGGAAAGACAAGTATTTCTCACGTTTGACAAGATTTTTAACCTTATAGGCCAGGAAATTCCAAGGGATAAGATCAAAGCCATTTTGTCCTCTTTGGAAATTCGAATCAACAATGTGACGGAGTCCGGACTTGGACTTACCATTCCTACTTACAGGGTGGATGTGACCCGGGAAGTGGATGTCATCGAAGAAATCCTGAGGGTATATGGTTACAACAATATTGATTTCAAGGAAAAACTGAATGCTTCCATAGCACAGACTTCCCGTTTTGAAAACCATAGGGTCCAGGATATTATTGGGGATACACTAGCAGCCAAGGGTTTCTATGAAATTATGACCAATAGTTTGGTGGCCGCGGACAGTATTTTAAGTGACAAAGAAGAAGGACATGTTAAAATGTTGAACCCGTTGAGTTCGGACCTGTCTGTTTTAAGGACCACCATGCTCTCTTCTGGATTGCAGTCAGTAAGTTATAACCACAACCGACAGAAAACCGATTTAAAGCTTTTCGAATTCGGAAAAACATACCATAAAGAAAACGGGGACTATCAAGAAAAAAGACACTTGGCGCTTTTCATTTCTGGGGAAAGACATCGGGACACTTGGGTAGTTACCTCTAGAAAAACAGATTTCTTTTATCTAAAGGGTATCGTTGAAACAGTTTTTGAGCGTTTGGGCATTCGCGATTTGGAAACAAAACCGCTGACCGACCCAAATTTGTCCGAAGGGTTATCCTGGGTAAAAAACGGCACTGATATAGCCGTGTTTGGATTGGTTGGTAAGGCTGAGCTTAAAAAATATGATATCAAACAGGAAGTGTTTTACGCAGACTTTGATTGGGATGCCATTTTGGCTGCCATCAACACCCAAAACATGGTCTTCAAGGAGATTCCAAAATTCCCGGAAGTTACCAGGGATTTTGCACTCTTGCTGGATGAATCCGTAAGTTTCCAAAAGGTATATGACATTGCTTGGAATACAGAGAAAAAGCTTTTGAAAAAAGTGAACCTCTTTGATGTCTATACTGGTAAAAACCTTCCCGAAGGGAAAAAATCCTATGCGGTGAGCTTTACCTTATTGGACGAAAGCAAAACACTGACCGACAAGCAAATCGATAAAATCATGGGCAAGTTATTGGCCCAGTTCCAAAAAGAGTTGGGAGCGGAACTTCGCTGATTACATTTGGGCAGGTAGAATAACACTGTCTATTTCGTGCACCACCCCATTTTTAAGGTTCAGGTCTGCCGTAGTAATTCGGGCCGTGTTTCCCATGGGGTCTGTCAAGACAATGTCATAACCATCCAAGTGGGCTTCCAGTTTTTTGCCCTGCACTGTGGTAAAGCTTGCTTTGCCATTTCCCCTGCACATGGCACGAAGAATGCGGGAAGCTGTCAACTGGCCGGCAACAATATGGTATGTCAACAAGGATTTAAGAACCGTTTTGTCCTCTGCATTGAGCAATTCGGTTATTTTTTCACTGGAAAAGCGTTCAAAAGCTGCATCAGAAGGCGCAAAAATGGTGAAGGGCCCCGATTTGTCAAGCAAATCCTCCAATTGCGTTGCCTTTACCGCAGCAAACAAAATCTTATGATTATCTGATTCGTTGGTATTTTCTGTAATTGATTTAGCCGTGGTATTGCTATTTTGCGCAAAAGTTAAGCTGCTGATAAGTAAGCAAATAGCAAGTAGGATTTTTTTAGTTTGGGGGGTTCTCATTCTAATTTTGACGACTTAGGGACTCTTTTAAAGTATGATTATACGATTAAATACCAAAAACGTCGATAAGATACACCTTTTTCATGGAATCAGTCTCATTTTTTATCCATCACCTTTTATTTAACATAACGTTAACATATCAGTTTCATGACATTTGTCATATCCAAAAATTCAATTGCTTAACTTTGAGAAGATTGCTAAGAAAACCTTATGATGCTACATCCAACAGACATTGAACGTAAGCTCCACAAAATCAAGAACAAACATACTACCGAGTCCAAAATCTTGGCGGAAGTCCAGGAAATTCTGAAAAAGGAATCACTACTCGAAGCTAGAATTTCAGAAAATCTGAACGGAAAAAGTGGGGGCCCGTTCAACAGTTTCAATTTTGACCTGTTGGAGACCGAAAACATTTTCCATATTGACCAAATCAAGGAAATCTGTATTGATTATCGGCTACGTTTTTTGAACAGCACTTTCTTTAAGGGGGAGATACCCCAAGAGGCCATCAGCAAAATCAAGCATCTGGAAAAAATACATCAAACCGAAATTCAAGGATACAAGATTATGGCGCCTTCCAGATTGTTCAAACTGGAGGACAAGGACGACCCTTTGCTTTTTGCCCCTATTGGAAACGATTATTTCTACTTGATCCACAAGTGGGGCAATGACCTTCATCCATTACGGAAAATGATGGTATGGCCCTTTAAAAATATCGGAAACCTAGTGCTTTTGGTATTGTTGATGAGCTATTTGGCGACCCTTTTGGTACCCAACGGATTGTTTTCCAAAAACAACAGCACTGCCGAGTTTTGGATTATTTTCTTCTTTATGTTCAAATGTATGGCCTCCGTGGTAATCTATTACGGTTTTGCCTTGGGCAAAAATTTTAGCCCTGCCATTTGGAACAGCAAGTATTTTAATACTTAGGCCGTAACCGCATACATTTTATCACGTTGCTCTCTAATGGCCTTATCGGACATATAATCGTCGAAGGTCAGGTAGCGGTCAATGGTGCCTTTTGGTGTCAATTCAATGATTCTATTGGCAACGGTATGCACAAACTCATGGTCATGGGTGGTCAACAACACGGTACCCTTGAAGTTCTTTAAGGAATTGTTGAAGGCCGTGATACTTTCCAAATCCAAGTGGTTGGTAGGTTCATCCAATAGCAGTACATTGGCCCGAAGCATCATCATGCGGCTCAACATACAACGCACTTTTTCCCCTCCGGAAAGCACCGTACATTTTTTGAGGGCTTCCTCCCCGCTGAAAAGCATTTTGCCTAGGAAACCACGAATGTATACCTCTTCTCTTTCCTCCTCGGTCTTGGCACATTGACGAAGCCAGTCCACCAAATTGATGTCTTCCTTGAAATAATCCGAGTTATCCGCTGGCAAATAGGATTGGGTAGTGGTTACACCCCATTGAAAGGTTCCGCTATCCGCCTTCATCTTCCCATTGACAATGTCGTAGAAAGCCGTAGTGGCCCTGGAATCCTTGGACAAAATGGCCACTTTATCCCCTTTGGCCAAGTTGATGTTCACATCTTGGAAAAGCAAATCCCCATCTTCAGAAGTGGCAGACAATTTTTCCACGTGCAAAATCTGGTCTCCGGCTTCCCGCTCCCTATCAAAAATAATGGCGGGATATCTTCTGCTGGATGGTTTGATATCCTCCACTTTAAGCTTATCCAACATCTTCTTCCGCGAAGTAGCCTGTTTACTCTTGGCCACGTTGGCACTGAATCGTTGGATGAATTCCTGCAGTTCCTTCGCTTTTTCCTCGGCCTTCTTGTTTTGTTGCGCACGTTGGCGGGCTGCCAACTGGCTACTCTCGTACCAGAAGGTGTAGTTTCCTGAAAACAGGTTGATCTTTCCAAAGTCTATATCGGCAATGGTGGTACATACCGCATCCAAAAAGTGACGGTCATGGGAAACAACGATCACTGTGTTTTCATAATTCCCCAAAAAATTCTCCAACCAGCTGATGGTTTCATAATCCAAGTCGTTGGTAGGCTCATCCATGATCAACACATCCGGGTTTCCGAACAGAGCCTGGGCCAACAACACTCTCACCTTTAGCTTGGAATCCATATCCGCCATGCTGGTATAGTGCAAATCCTCGGTAATGCCCAAGTTGGACAATAGGGCTGCTGCATCACTGTCGGCGTTCCAACCGTTCATTTCCTCAAACTGTACCTGCAACTCCCCTATCTTCTCTGCATTTTCATCCGTATAGTCGGCATATAGGGCATCTATTTCCTTTTTTATCTTAAACAAGGGTTTGTTTCCCATGACCACGGTTTCCAAAACAAGATATTCATCATAGGCATTGTGGTTCTGCTCCAAAATGGACATCCGCTTGCCAGGCTCCAAATGCACATGCCCTGATGTTGGGTCTATTTGACCGGACAATACCTTTAAAAAAGTGGATTTTCCCGCTCCGTTGGCGCCAATAATGCCATAACAATTGCCATGGGTAAAGGTTACGTTTACCTCGTCAAACAAAACTCTTTTACCAAACTGAACAGATAAATTGGATACTGAAAGCATGCAAGTATTTTTAATTTTTTTGCAAAAGTAGCCAAATACTGGTCTTAATTGCAATTAAACCCCAACAAATGGAATTTCACCGATTTTACGTTAACAACATTTAACGAGCCCTTAACAAGCTCGGCTATTTGCTATTGTTACATTTGTTAGCCTAATGGAAGGTTCCCTTTATATGGTAAGATTTTTACTCGGCCTCACCTTACTATCCCTCGTTTCCTGTTCTGAACAGGCTCAAAAACAATCCACCACTTTTTTTGGTGGGGAGATTGTGAACCCAACAAGCGATTATGTCGTTCTCTATCACAATGACTTATATGTTGATTCTGTAAAGCTCGATGCCAACAATCGGTTTGCTTTCAATTTGGACAAGATTGAACAAGGGCTTTATCATTTTGACCATACTCCGGAACTTCAATATGTGTATTTAGAAGAAGGCGACAGTCTTTTGGCCAGATTGAACACTATGGAGTTTGATGAGTCTTTGGTGTTTTCCGGAAAAGGAAGTGAGATCAACAATTTGTTGATCGAGTTGTTTTTGGCCCATGAGGAGGAAGAACCGTTGGTTGAGGACTACTATTCCATGAATCCTGATGAATTCAGCGAAAAAATCGACTCATTGCATGAGGAGAAATCAAACCTTTTGAAAGATTTTGCATTGGACAATGAATTGTCCGAACGAAGCATGGCCATGGCTGAAGCCACCATAGATTACAATGCCTATATCACCAAGGAAAAATATCCGTTCTACCACAAAAGGAAAACAGGAGAAGTAACTTTCCACAACTTGCCCGATACGTTTTATGACTATCGGAAAAATATTGACCTTGGCAATGCCGATTTCACGTATCTAAAGCCTTATTTCGATTTCATGAAATGGCACTTTGGAAACATGGCGTATATGACCTGTCTTGAAGATTGTGCCACGGAGGACCAACCCATTTCCGACCGCCTTCATTTTAACAAACATAAACTGGCCTTGGTAGACAGTTTGGTACAACAAACGGATTTGAGAGATATTCTATTCCGTAACATAGCCATCGACTATTTGTTGAAGGAACACAACCCCAGTAAGGAAAGTCAACTCTTCATAGACAAGTTCCGTTCCCTCTCTTCCAACGAGGACCACAAAGCGGAAATAGACCTGCTATACAAGAGTATCCAAAACCTACAGCCCAACACCACGCTGCCCAACATAGCCCTAAAAGACAGTGATGGCAATGAAGTGACCATCAAAGATGTGGCAGACAGCAAAAAGAACACCGTGTTCTATTTTTGGACCGCAGCCCAAAAGAAACATTTCAGAAATGTGAACAAACACATTACGGAATTGGAAGAGAAATACCCCCATTACAATTTTGTGGGCATCAATCTTAGAACTAGCTATCCGCAATGGAAATCACTGGTGGAAGAGTACCAATTGGACAAGGGCAAACAGTTCTACGGGGAAAATTTCAAGGAAATCCAAATGGCCATGATCATCGATGGTCTCAACAAATGCGTGATCGCCAAGGACACTGTGATTGTTGACGGGTTTGCCGATCTTTACAAATCCCTCTAATAAAAAAGCCCCGAAATTGCTTTCAGGGCCAAGTACACTACTAATTTCGTATCCGTTTAGGAATTTCCCTTTCTATAATCCGCTAGGAATTTTTCCAATCCAATATCCGTCAATGGGTGTTTCAACAACCCTTCTATGGATGACAAAGGTCCCGTCATAACATCGGCACCTATTTTGGCACAATCGATCACGTGCATGGTATGGCGGATGGATGCCGCCAAGATTTGCGTTTCAAAAGCATAGTTGTCATAGATTAGACGGATTTCGGAAATAAGGTTCAACCCATCCGTGGAAATATCGTCCAACCTTCCCAAAAATGGGGAAACGTAGGTTGCCCCGGCTTTGGCGGCCAAAAGTGCCTGCCCTGGCGAGAACACCAATGTACAGTTGGTTCGGATTCCTTTATCGGAAAAATATTTCAATGCTTTCACACCGTCACGGATCATGGGAACTTTCACCACTATTTGTTCATGTAGTTCTGCCAATTCCTCCCCTTCCCTGATCATTCCTTCAAAATCGGTGGCAACCACTTCCGCAGAAACATCACCATCCACAATTTGGCAGATGTCCACATAATGTTTCAGGATATTGTCCTTTCCTGTAATGCCTTCCTTGGCCATAAGTGAAGGGTTGGTGGTCACACCATCCAAAACACCCAATTCCTGTGCTTCCCTTATCTGATCAAGGTTGGCCGTATCAATAAAAAACTTCATTTCTGATGATTTATAATTTGGTTCTTTGCTTTATAAAACTACAACTTATAATGGTTGAGCAATAGTTTTTCGTAGACTTTGTCCGGTAAAATGTTCTTCAACTTCAGAGAAAACTTTTGCATGAACGCACCAACGGGATGGTGTACCCTTGGTTTTTTCCGGTTGATGATCTTGTACACCTCATGAGCCACTTGTATGGGGTCCCCGGCACTGTCCACATCTTCATTGATGGCATTCAGGGTCTGGGCATATTTTTCTTCATAGGTAGACCCTTCCAAAACGGGTGCATGGTACCTTCCTGCGGCTATATTGGTGGCAAAATCGCCTGGGGCCACATTGGTAACGGTTACCCCAAAATCCTTGACCTCCATGCGCAACGCTTCTGTGATCAGCCCCAACGCACCTTTGGTGGCGGAATAAAATCCGCGGTAGGGCAATCCCATATAACCGGCAATGGATGTAATATTGATGATGGTTCCCCCACCCTGTTTGCGCATCTGTGGCAATACAGCTTTCATCATATGGATGGGACCATGAAAATTGGTATCGAAAACATTCAGGATTTCTTCATGGGGGGTTTCTTCAATCGGCCCTGTAATGCCTACCCCGGCGTTGTTGATCAGCACATCCAACCTTCCTTCCTTTGAAATGACCTCGGCCACGGCAGATTGTACACTTTCTACATCCTTCACATCCAAACGGACCAACTCAAAAGCGTCAAAATCCGGATAGTTGTCGGGGTTGCGGGCAGTACCGTAGACCTTGCAGCCTTTGGTCGTCAAAAAAGTTCCAATGGATTTGCCAATTCCGGAGGAGCCCCCGGTGATCAGTACAACTTTATTTTCCATGATTACGTAAATTCAGGAAACAAAAAACGGCAAGCTACCTACATCGCACCGCTACGACCGCATACCCTTGCTGCGTTCCCACCCTGGGGGATTTAACAGGAGCTGGTTGTGTAGGACTTGCCGCTGCAAATATACGTCGCATTTTATGCTTCCACAAACATTTTTAGCATCAATTATTATGAGTATATTGCCAAAAAAATTTGTCATAATGATGCCATCCTGTAAGTTTCTCACTGCTACCCTTTTGCTACTGTTAGTTGTTGCCTGCGGTTCTGATTCGGAAAATGCAAACGATCTTTTTTCTATTGAAATTAACAACCCAAAAAACACTTACACCCAAGAGGACGCCTTGACGATAAGTATTTCTAATAAAAAAGGTAAGAAAATTGAAAATGTATCATTTGCATTGGATGCCGGCGAAAGTTTTTCTGAGCCTACTATTTCACTCTCGCAAGCTAAAATGGGAAATAGAATTATTAAAGCTTATATCACTGCCGATGGAAAAAATTATGAAGTAACTAAAACTATTAAGGTTTTGGCTTCAAAAACACCCAAACTATACACCTATAAAATCCTTGAAAGCTATCCGCATGATATAAAAGCCTACACCCAAGGACTTGAATTTAAAAACGATACACTATATGAAAGTACGGGGCAACGCATGCACTCTTCCCTGAGGAAAACGAACTATAAAACTGGAGAAGTGTTGCAAAAAGTGGATTTGGAAGATCAGTATTTTGGAGAAGGTATTACCATTCTTAATGATAAAATTTATCAACTTACATGGCAAGCCAAGACCGGTTTTATTTACCGTTTAAATACCTTAGAAAAGACCGGAACCTTTGTTTATACCAACAGTAAAGAAGGATGGGGTCTTTGTAATGACGGATCTAAAATCTATAAAAGCGACGGTACCGAAAAAATCTGGACACTCAATGTCAATAACCTTTCCGAAGAAGATTTTATCGAAATTTATACAAACCATAGTATTATTGACAAGGTAAACGAGCTGGAATGGGTAGAAGGAAAAATTTATGCCAATATCTATCAAAAAGATGCTATCGCAATAGTCAATCCAAATAGTGGCGCCGTAGAAGGAGTTATTAATATGAAAGGGTTACAGGATCAAGTAACGCAGCACACCACATTAGATGTATTAAACGGAATTGCTTACAAAGGAGAGCCAAACATATTGTACGTAACCGGAAAAAACTGGGACAAACTTTTTAAAGTAGAAATTATAGAAAAATAATTTTTTTGATGTTTCCCTCATTCAAAACGCCTATTCGCTCAATAGGCGTTTTTTTTATTCAAAAAAATTGGGTGCTTTGGGGTATCAACGTAAAAACTTCAACACCATGAAAAAAGCCATCCGAATTTCCATCCCAGAGCCTTGTCATGAAGATTGGGCAAAAATGACCCCTACCGAAAAAGGCAAATTTTGTAGCGTTTGTACCAAAGAAGTATTCGATTTTACGGAAACTTCTGATGAAGAATTGGTGAAAAGAGTCACTCAAGGCAAGAACCTTTGTGGACGCTTTAAAAAATCGCAACTTGACAGACCAGTGGTGTTGGAGCGGAAATCAGGCAATAGCCTTCTGCCCTATGCTGCTTCGTTATTAATGCCTCTTTCGGTATTAGCCTCTTCAGAAATTAAAAGTACTCCTTCTGAAAAACCGTTTATTTCATTAGGAATTGGAAGTCATCCTGTAAAATCGA
>JAGQZL010000110.1 GCA_020434915.1 Allomuricauda sp.
GTTATAGCTATGCCAAATACATCTTGATTCCCTTAATGATTGTCGGCTTTATTTGGATTACGGGGGATTTGGTTTCTTTTTTCAATTCCCACAATCGGGTGGTCCATTACGATATGGCGTTTGAGCGTCCAGCGCCCTTTACATTCCGCGTTTTGAATAAGTCACTGGAGGTTTTGGACAATCAATCCCTAGAAATTAAAGTTACTACGGAGGGTTCTATCCGACCAGAAAACGTGTATATCGTTGTCAATGGGGAAGAACTTTTAATGAAGCAAAAAGGAGACCGTTATACTTTTACTTTTGAACCCCCTATTTCTGAAAGTTCTTTTTATTTCATGGCGAATGGATGGAAATCTCGAAGCTATTCCATTGTTTCCTACGCAACCCCTTCCTTGGTCGATTTTCAATTGGAACTTCAGTATCCAAAGTACTTGAACAGGAGTTCGGAAACAATAACGGGAACTGGCAACGCTATAGTTCCGGAAGGTACAGAAGTTACTTGGCGGATAGAAGGTAAGCATGTGGACAGCATCAATTTGATGGCAAAGGATTCCGTTATACAGTTTGAAAGGGATGGAGGCTCTTTCTCATTTTCAAATCGATTTTACAATGACTTTCCGTATGAGTTGAGTACTTCAAATGCTAATGTAATTCAGTTTGAGCGCCTTGCTTATCAGCTAGAGGTGGTGAAGGATGCCAACGCCACTATTCACGTGGAACAGTTTTTGGATTCGTTGAACCCAAATGAATCTTATTATACGGGCCAAGCTGCAGATGATTACGGCATCAGTAAGATCCGTGTGGTTTATTATCCTTCCGATGATGCGAGTGCGATAAAAAAATTGGACTTGGAATCACCAAATACCAACGTACATCAATTTTATTACACGTTTCCATCAGGTTTGAACTTGGAAGAAGGAAGGAGTTATAAGTTATACTTTGAAGTGGTTGATAATGATGGTGTTAGAGGTGGAAAGGTTTCTAGAAGCCAAGTGTTCAATGCATCCTTGTATGATATTAATGAACTGAAGGACAGAGAGTTAGAGTTTCAAAACTCTACCCTATCCAAGATGACCCGTACGTTGGAGGAATTGAAAGAGCAAAGCAAGACCCTATCCAAGATTAATGCTAACCAAAAAGAAGAGCGTAGTCTTTCCTTTGAGGACAAAAGTCAGATAAAAAGCTTTTTACAGAAACAGGAACAGCAGGAAGAGTTGATGAAGAAGTTTAGCCAAGACCTGAATAGTAGCCTCAAAAAGGATGGTAAGGACAGTGAGTTGAACAAAATGTTGCAAGAGCGTTTGGAACGGCAGGAGATGGAGGCCAAAAAGAACGCAGAGCTTCTTAAGGAGCTAGATGAGATTGCTGATAAGATTGACAAAGATGAACTTCAGAAACGTTTAGAGGAGTTAGGAAAGAACCAAGGAAAGAATACCCGAAACCTTGAGCAGATCTTAGAGTTGACAAAACGCTATTATGTTACTGAGAAGGCGAGTCAGTTGGCGAATGATTTGGAGAAGTTAGCCGAGCGACAGGAAATTTTGTCAGAGCTAAAGTTAGGACAAGACTTTAGTGACAAAGAACAGAAAAGGCTTAATGAATCTTTTGACGAGGTTGAAAAGGAGCTAAAGGAACTTGAGAAAGATAATGGAGAGCTTCAAAAACCGATTGATTTAGAGATTGACAAAAAGAAGGCAGAGTCTGTTCAACAAGATCAAGAGGACGCCCTCGAGGAAATAAACAAACATCAGGGGATGGAAGAATCTTCCCAAGCAAAGGAAAAGCAAGAGGCAGGAAACAATGCCTCTAAAAAGCAGAAATCCGCCGCCCAGAAGATGCAGGAGATGAGTCAAGCACTTCAGCAAGGTGCTTCTGGGGGAGGTGCTGAATCTGATTCTGAGGATGCTGAAATGCTTCGACAAATTTTGGATAATTTGGTGACGTTTTCATTTAAACAAGAAAAGTTGTTTGATAATGTTCAAACAGCTGATATTGATATTTCCCAGTTTTCCAGAACGGTTAAGGAACAGCAAAACCTGCGTAGACTCTTCGAACATGTAGATGATAGTTTGTTTGCACTTTCCCTTCGTAGGGCTGAATTGTCTGAATTTGTCAATGAGCAAATCACCGAGGTGTATTACAACATTGACAAATCTTTGGAGAGTATAGCGGAAAGTCAGATTTATCAAGGGGCAGCTCATCAACAGTATGTGATCAATGCAACAAATGCCTTAGCAGATTTTTTGGCGAATACATTGGATAACATCCAAGAAAACATGAAACCAGGTCAGGGCAGTGGTGAAGGCTCCGATTTTCAACTTCCGGACATCATCAAAGGGCAGCAAAGCATTCAGGATAAAATGCAAGGGTCAGGGAAAAAGGGTGAACAGTCCAATCAACAAGGAGAAAAGAAAGGTGATGGTCAGGGTCAGCAACAAGGTGATTCAGGGACTCAGCAGGACGGTCAAAAAGGCCAGAATGGTTCAAAGGGAAAGGGAGGCAATGAAGGAGGCTCTGGCAATGGTCTGGAGGAAATGAATTTGAATGAGGTGTATGAAATCTATAAGGAACAACAGTTTCTTCGAGAACAACTGGAGCAACAGTTGGAAGATATGTTGAATAAGTCTGACCAAAATTTGGCCAAGAAACTCATTCAGCAAATGGAGGATTTTGAGAATGACCTTTTGGAAAATGGCGTTACAGAAAGGACAAGAAGCAAAGCCAATAACATACAACACCAGTTGATGAAATTGGAAAATGCCTCATTGGAGCAGGGGGAAAAGAAAGAACGTGAAAGCGAAGCTGGCAAGCAAAACTTTAGCAACCCGATCATTACCAAACCAGAGCTTCTAAAAGAATACCAAAACGACATTGAGATTTTAAACAGACAAGCACTACCTTTGCGCCAAAATTTTGAGCAAAAGGTAAAAGTGTATTTTAATAATGATTGATTTTCATTTCAAGTCTGATTTAATTCTGGAAAACTTATCCGATTACTCCGATTGGGTTGGTAGGATTATTGTTTCCGAGGGATTTTCATTGGGTCAAATCGATTATATTTTTTGCACGGATGATGAACTCTTACAGATGAACATAGAGTATCTCAATCACGATACACTTACTGATATCATCACTTTTGACTACACAGTTGACAAAACCATTTCAGGAGACATTTTTATTTCTTCTGATAGGGTTGCTGAGAACGCCTCAGCCTTCGAGGTTGACTTTCAAAATGAGCTGCTTCGGGTGATGAGCCACGGTATTTTACACCTTGCAGGATATGGTGATAAAACGAAGGACGAGAAATCCAAGATGCGTCAAAAAGAAGAAGAAAAGATAAAAATGTTCCACGTGGAACCATAGCTATGTTTGAGAAGGAATATGATGTAATTGTTGTTGGAGGAGGACACGCCGGTGCAGAGGCAGCTGCCGCTGCCGCTAACATGGGCTCTAGCATTTTGTTGGTTACCATGAATCTTCAAACCATCGGACAAATGTCCTGCAATCCCGCCATGGGGGGCATTGCAAAAGGACAAATTGTTCGTGAGATAGATGCGCTTGGCGGTTATAGTGGAATCATAACTGACAAGTCTGCAATACAGTTTAAGATGCTCAACAAGAGCAAGGGTCCTGCCATGTGGAGCCCAAGGGCACAGAGTGATCGTATGCGGTTTGCCGAGGAATGGAGAATGGCCCTGGAGAATACCCCGAATGCGGATTTCTACCAAGAAATGGTTTCTGGTTTGTTGATTGAGGGAGATAAGGTTGTTGGTGTAAAGACAAGTCTGGGAATAGAGATTAGGGCCAAGGCCGTTGTGCTTACAAATGGCACTTTTTTAAATGGCTTGATTCATATTGGAGAGAAACAATTTGGAGGCGGAAGAGCAGGAGAAAAAGCTGCAACAGGTATAACGGAAGAGTTGGTTGCGATAGGGTTTGATAGTGGCAGGATGAAGACGGGAACACCCCCTCGGGTAGATGGCCGTTCGTTGGATTACTCCAAAATGATACCACAACCTGGAGATGAGCATCCCGAGAAATTCTCTTATCTGAATACGCCTATTTTGACCCAACAGCGGGATTGCCATATGACGCATACGAGTGCTTTGGTGCACGATTTGTTGCGTGAGGGTTTTGATAGGTCGCCCATGTTCAATGGAAGGATCAAAAGTATTGGACCAAGATATTGTCCTTCCATAGAGGATAAGATCAATCGGTTTGCAGATAAGGATGCACACCAGATTTTTGTGGAGCCTGAAGGGTGGAATACTGTTGAAGTATATGTAAATGGGTTCTCAACATCATTACCTGAAGATGTTCAATACAAAGCACTCAAATCTGTAAAGGGTTTTGAACACGTTAAGTTTTTCAGGCCCGGATACGCCATTGAATACGATTATTTTCCACCCACTCAATTAAAGCATACCCTGGAAACTAAGCTGGTGAACAACCTTTATTTCGCCGGTCAAATTAACGGAACTACGGGATACGAAGAGGCGGCTTCACAGGGGTTGATGGCAGGAATAAATGCACATCTTAAAATCAATGGAAAGGAACCTTTTGTATTGAAAAGAGATGAAGCATATATCGGTGTTTTGATAGATGACCTTATTACCAAAGGCACCGAGGAACCTTATCGCATGTTTACCTCAAGGGCGGAATATAGGACATTGCTACGCCAGGATAATGCAGATTTGAGACTTACCCCAAGAGGTTTTGAAATTGGTTTGGCAAAGGAGGAAAGACTCAGAAGAATGGAAGAGAAGATGGATAAATCAGAAAAGTTCGTGGACTTTTTTAAGAAAACGAGTTTTGATCCAGAAGAGATGAACCCCATTTTGGAGTCTGTGGACTCAGCCATCGTTCGTCAATCCGACAAGCTTTTTAAAGTCTTTTCTAGACCCAAGGTGACCATGGATCACATGTTGCAATTGGGTTTGGTTTCGAGTTTTGTTGCAGAAAACGAATTGGATTCTGAAGTTTTGGAACAGGCCGAAATCCAAGTTAAATACTCCGGTTATATTGAAAAGGAGAAGAGCAATGCAGACAAGTTACACCGCCTGGAAAATGTTCGAATACCGGATAATTTTGACTATTCCAAGCTTAAATCACTTTCCTATGAAGCTCGCGAAAAACTGGAATCGATTCAACCAGTAACCATATCACAGGCATCCCGCATCAGCGGGGTTTCTCCTGCAGACATCAGTGTGCTTTTGGTGTATTTGGGCAGGTAAAGCTGTTCTTTTGTTCCACGTGGAACATGATTTTGTGGCTCGATTTTTGATTTGGTTTTGGAACAAACCCGCGCCAAATGAAACGCTATTTTCTTATCACATGCCTCGTTGTCTTGAGCTCCTGTATTCCACTTAGAATTGCTCCGAACATTGACGATTATAAATTGACCAAAGGCAAACGTTTCAAAAGGGCACTTCCAAAGAAAACAGTTTTTGTGTTTGAAGACCCAAAAAATGCCAATGAATTTTACAGCTATGTGAACACCAAATTTCAATTGGATGATTATTTTGTGGACGTTCAAGTTCCTTTTCAAGCGGAGGGAACTTCCTATTATTTTTCGTTTTATGAGGTGGAGATTCCCACAAAGACCATCAACCTGATTCCTTTGGCACTGGATGTTATTTTAAGTAAAGGAGCAGATATGGACCCTATGTTTGAAGAGGTCCATACCTCCAGAACAGGTAATTGGTACATTGCCATAGAAGTGTTCAGCGATCAAGAAAAAGATTGTTTAAAGGAAGGGTCGGTTTCAAGGGACGTGGTTTTGTCTTATCTTCGAAGTTTGAAAAACGAATACTTGGCCACGCATAATTACAATGAAGTTGTATTTAAAAACTAAGGACTTTTCAGTTTCAGGAGAACCCTTTGATTTGCTTTGGGACTCAGAGCTGGATATGTTGGTCACGCAGCCGCAACCGGAAGACTTGGGGCCGTATTACGAAAGTGAGGACTATATTTCGCACACAGATTCCCAAAAATCGCTCACGGACAAACTGTACCAGGCCATAAAGCGGAAAAATCTTCAAAATAAGATTCAACTTATTGAAAATCAAATAGATAAATCAATTTCTTTGCTAGATATTGGTGCTGGCACAGGAGATTTTTTGGTTAAAGCCAAATCTGCGGGATTTTTGGTTGAAGGAGTAGAGCCCAATGCAAAGGCAAGAGAGCTTTCATCTAAAAAAGGAGTTGACCTAAAAATGGACTTGCAAGATTTTGAGGGGAAAAGATTCCAGGTAATCACCCTTTGGCATGTGTTGGAACACCTTCCCAGGTTGGAAGAGCAGATGAAAATCTTGGTATCATTATTGGAAGAGGATGGGGTCTTGGTAATTGCCGTTCCCAATTTCAAATCTTTTGATGCAAAACATTATGGAGCTTTCTGGGCCGGTTACGATGTGCCTCGTCATCTTTGGCACTTTTCCCAGACCTCCATTGCCAAACTTTTTAGAAGGCAGGGCATGGAAGTAAAGTCAGTTCATCCAATGTGGTTTGATGCATTTTATGTTTCCATGCTCTCCGAAAAGTATAAAGGCAACAAACTGTATTTGATCAATGCTTTTTTTGTGGGATTGTGGTCCAACCTAAAAGCCATCTTTACAAAAGAACACTCGTCCCTTAGCTATGTCCTTAAAAAGTCAAAATAACTCGTTTTAAGGCTCCTTATGAACTTTCCCGGACAAGCAGGGGCATTGCGATATCCAAAAAGAGAAGTGCGCTAAAATCCACAAATCTGCAACCCAACAAAATAGACAGGCGTAATGGCGGGCGGATTAGATGATAGATTTTAATGATGACTTGATTTTTGTTTGAATTGAGTTCATAAAAAGTTAATGGCGCCCATTCCAAAAGCTTTCCTATTTTTGCGCATCTCTAAAAAGTGAAAGATGAAAAAAATAATGGTACTTGCCGTCGCTTTGACCGCCATGGCATGTCAACAGAACAAGATCGGGTATGTGGACAGCGTAAAGTTGATGGACGAATATCAAGAGAAGATTGATGTTGAGGCCCGGTTCAAAACAAAAGCTGATGCTTTGACCAAGAAAAGGGATAGTATTTCCCAATCCTTCCAAATGGAACTACAGGCGTTCCAGACCAAGGCACAATCCATGTCACAAAAGAATGCCCAGGAAGAATACGGGCAGTTGCAACAGCGTGGCCAGTTCATCGGTCAGCAATTGCAACAAGAGGAGCAGCAATTACAACAAGTGAGTCAAGTAGAAATGGATTCACTGGTAAAAAAGGTAAAGAAAGAGATCAAGGATTATGGTAAGGCCAACGGGTACACCTATATTTTGGGTGGTGGTGATGGTGGTTCCGTCCTTTATGGCGAAGAGGCCAATGATCTTACGGATGCCATCCTTAAAATCTTGAACGACAAGTACAAGAAATAAGCAAAGAACAAAACACAGTTCCAGCCCATTCGAAAGGATGGGTTTTTTTATTTGATGGCAGAAAAATATATCCAACCCATATAAAACAATTGAAGGGGGACCCTAAACCAAAGGTAAGTTGGCCCATGGCCATCCATTTTGCCAGTTTGGTAGTTAATGTGTTCCAGAGCAGCTTTGATGTTGGCAGGCAATACCATAAAAAGAAATAGGATCGATGTCCATGCAAAAACTTTCTGATATTGTGGGAACAAAAGTCCGATTGCCAACATAATCTCCATGATTCCCGTGACAAAAACCAAAGCTTTTTTGAAAGGGACAAAACTGGGAATCATTGCGGACATCCCATCACTAAAGGCAAAGTGCCCAATGGCAGTAAAAAACAGCATGCACGCCATGGAAATTCTACCTGCAAGGGCATGATCCATATCACCTTTAGAAAGCTTGATCACAATGGTAGAAACAACGAAACTGGCTAAAAGTACAATGAGTGGCTTCATTTTTTTTGTGCAAAGATTCGGTAAAGAAGTACAGAAAGCAATGAACCCGGGTTAACTAATTCGGCGGCGTATGCGGCTAAGCGCCTGAGGTGTTACACCTATGTACGAAGCAATGTATTTTAAGGGAATCTCCCGAATAAGCTCTGGCCGTTCTTCAAACAATTTTAGATATCGCTCTTCGGCACTGTAACGCAATAAAGAAATTTCACGTTTTGATTTTTTCAAATAAAGATCTTCGCTAGCCTTCCGTCCAATAAGATTTCCAATTTGGGATGATTCGTAAACCTCTTGCAAGCCTTCGTAGCTCAGCTGCCACACCACCACTTCCGTGAGAGCCTCCAATTTATATTCCGAAGGTTTTTTGGTCAGGAACGAATCATATCCACTTACGAAAGAGCCACTGAACATAAATCCAAAGGTTAGATCGTCGGTTTCCAAAGGAATATATTGCCGAACAATACCCTGTTCTATGTAGGACAGATGATTTTCAACTTGACCCACATCGAGAAGGGTTTCCTTTTTCTTCAACTCTTTGCGGTGAAGCTTTGAAGAGAAAATAGCCCAGTCGGAGGTTGAAATTCCATAGTGTTCTTCAAAATATGTTCTGATTTCCTCCAAAATAGACCGATGGACAAGTTAGTTAGCAAACGGATTTCTTATAGCCAAGAAACAAAAATATCCCAAAACCAATTTCAATAGTAGAACCCACGATAGCAGAAAAAGCAGAATCTATTTCAAAACTGAAAAGAACAAACGCGGCCATTCCCAGCAACCCACCCAAAACCCAATAAGCCTTTTTGCCGTATAGGGTGCTAAAGGTCAAATACCGACCTCCAATGATGAGCAGCATGCCTTGAAAAAACCAAGCAGGATCTTGTTGCGAAAGGAGTAGGGCCATGGGAATGCACATAAGCATGCAAAAAGTGCCTTCCATGGCCAAATTGCCCAACGGATTTGCTTTGGAGTGCTTGCCGGGAATCCCCAATATTTTGCAAAGCAATAGGCCTAAGGGAAAAATGAGCATACCACCGAAAAACAAGGTCCAAATGGCAGCATAGTCCGAAACGTAATAGGCCACCAAAGCGGAAACTAACCAAACCGTTCCGGAAACCAGCACTCCCAGGGAACCATCAGCATATCCTTGTTGCATGTTGGATTGGGCACTGGAAATGTTGTTTAA
>JAGQZL010000111.1 GCA_020434915.1 Allomuricauda sp.
CTGTGGATGCTGCAGTAGCCGAGATAATCAAAAACCATCAAAAAATTGATATTCTCATTAACAATGCGGGTATAACACGGGATGCCACATTGAAGAAAATGACTCCTGAACAGTGGAAAATGGTCATTGATGTGAACTTGACGGGCGTTTTCAACTGTACCCAAGCCATTTCGGAGTACATGGTGGAGCAGGGTAGTGGAAGGATCATCAGTGCTGCTTCCATCGTTGGACTTTATGGAAATTTTGGACAAACCAATTATGTGGCCACAAAATCGGGCGTTATAGGAATGACCAAGGTTTGGGCGCGAGAGTTGGGTCGGAAAGGAATCTGTGTAAACGCCGTTGCCCCAGGATTTATTGCTACAGAAATGGTAGGGACCATTCCAGAAAAAGTGATACAAAATTTAGAAGAAAAGACCCCGCTGGGAAGAATGGGGACCCCAGAGGATATAGCAAATGCCTATGTGTTCTTGTCTTCGGATGAGGCCAGTTTCATTAACGGTACCGTAATCAGTGTGGATGGGGGATTGGTCATGTAAATCTGATTTATACGGAATCCGTAGGGGGAAGTTGAATTTTAACAAAGTAGTTGGATGGTATGAAGCTCAAGAAATTTCAAACCTACGCGGAATCCTTATTGCCCCATGAAGTTATCTTACTGAATAGTGTCAAGCAGTTTCAAGATGAAGAACGGGCGCAGATTTTTGAAATCCTTTTTCATAATGTGTGTGGCACGGAAAGAGTCAGGGAGTATGACCCAAAAATAGACAAACGCAAGTATTCCCATTTGATGAACTGGATGCAGTCCCGATTGGATGGGTTCTGCACCGATCAGTACTACGAGCGGCTCAATTATTTTGATATCAGAATCAAGACGGATACCATATCCTCGGATGAGGAAAAGGAGCTCCTGCAGTTGATCAAACAATACGAACCGCACCATTTTCATTTCATCCGTTTTTATGAGGTTGTCAAGAACTACCTCATGTTTCTTTTGGTGCGTGTACGGCTCAACGATTATGAGTTGATCCATAAGTTTGTCCATGACTATCATGATGATTATGCCCGTTGCAAGGAAGTGAGTAACCGGATGACCCAGGCCACGGTGGACATTGTGACGGACTACCACAACCTTAAGATTTCCCAAAATTCCATCAAATGGATTTCCTGGCTCACCCGCCTTTGGGGCGATTCTGGATTGGATGGGTACAACAGGTACCAAACCCTTATCCTGTTAAGCTATGTGGCCCTGTTGAAAAATGATTCGCTTGAAGAGGTGCTCAGGTATTACAAGGACATGGAGCCACAACTGGAGAACGGTTCTTATTACTCCAAAAAATTGCTTTTGAACTATTATGGCAACAAGCAGTTGATCCTGATGAAGTTGAACCTATATGATCTTGCCTTGTATTATGGGAAATTGTCCATTAGCGAGCAAGGAAACGATTACATCATGTACTTGAACAATTATTGTTTCAATCTTTTAAAGTTGGGTAGACCTAAGGAAGCCCTCAACCTTATGATGGAGGCCAGACCGTTTGCCAGACAAATGTCCAACAAATACAACCGTACCCTGTTCATTTCATCTTTGATGAAGTGCTATAACGACAATGGTCAGTTCCTAAACTCCAAACAATATGCAGAGAACCGATTGGACATGTATGAAAAAGACATTTTGGAACACAATTGGAACAAATTCTTTAGGACCTATATAGAAACTTTGGTACAATTAGGGGAGTTTCAAAAGGTAAAAAGGACCATAGGAAGGTTCAGTCTTATTGACCGGGAAGCCCAATTCCTGAAAAACTATGTCTCCTTTCCCTATTTTAAATGGTTTCTGGCCTTGGCCAACCACAAGGAAGGCAATATTACGGAGGTTAAATTTTGGAACGGGATACGTAGGGAAATAGATAGACTACGGGCCACATATCAAGTAGAGCCTTCTGAAAGGGTGGTGACATTATTAGAGGCGAGCATGAAGCGTTCCTGAGGGTTTTCGGGATAGGTTAAACTTTGGTAAAATTGCCTGATAAGCTCGTGTAGAAACTGTAATTTTGCCCCCATGTTTGCAGAACTGATAGCCATGTATAGGAATTGGGGCAGATTGCTCCACAAATATCTTCTTGAAACCGGGATGGGAGAGGAAGTGGCGTCCTACGTCAATCTTTTGATACTTCTGGTAGGAATTCTAGTGATTACAATTTTCCTTGACTACGTCATTTGGAAAGTGCTGCGTTCAGTTTCCATCAGGTTGGCAAGAAAATCAAAAAACAATTTTGATAATTTCTTGGTAATGCACAAGGTGCCACGTTATGTGGCCCACATGATTCCGCTACTTATTTTGCTGGAAAGTATCCCCATTGTCTTTTTGGACTTTGAGTATGGTGGCAATATTGCCACAAAGACCATCAAGATTCTTTTTGTGCTACTCACGTTGGTGATTTTCCGTAAGTTCTTCAAAAGCACCAATGGGTATTTAAAAACAGTTCCCAAGTTCAAGGACAAACCTATAGATAGTTACGTCCAGGTATTTATGATTTTTGCTTGGGTTATTGGGGTCCTCACCATTTTTGCCATCATTACCGAGTCTTCTTTCTGGAAGTTTTTTACGGCATTGGGTGCTGCCTCAGCTATCGTTTTGCTCATTTTCAAGGATACCATTTTGGGTTTTGTGGCCAGTGTTCAGGTTACGATCAACGACATGGTTCGTATCGGGGATTGGATCACCTTTGAAAAATATGGGGCAGATGGGGATGTCATTGAAATATCATTGGCCACGGTAAAGGTCCAGAACTTTGATAAGACCATTACCACGATCCCAACTTATGCCTTGATTTCCGATTCATTCAAAAACTGGCGGGGGATGCAGGTCTCTGGAGGAAGACGTATTAAACGGGCATTGATCATTAGGCAAAAAAGTATCCGTTTTCTAACGCCCAAGGAAGTGGATGCGTTGAAGAAAATTCAGTTGGTTCAATCCTATTTGACTACGAGAAGCGAACAGATAGCAACCTATAATAAAGATAACAACATTGACAAATCACTATTGATCAATGGGCGAAACCTCACCAACTTTGGCATCTTTCGAAAATATGTGACGAACTACCTCGAAAGCCACTCGGCAATTCATAAGGGGATGACATTGATGGTGCGTCAGTTGGAACCCACCCCTCAAGGGATTCCTCTGGAAATCTATGCCTTTAGTGCCGACAAGCGTTGGGAAAACTACGAGTATGTAATGGCGGACATCTTTGATCACCTACTGGCAGCCTTGCCTTATTTTTCGTTGGAAGTTTTTGAGCTGCCTACATCACTCAATGAAGTAGTATAGTTTTTGGGCCATAAATTGAGAAAACGGTAGTTTTTTTGTCCATAATTGGCCAAAGACCCATTTACAATTAGCTAATTGGTGTTTTTGATGTGAATTTTTCTGACTAAAAGAAAAAATCCCTACCTTCTGTACATCAAAAATGTAGGCTAACCATTGAACACTTTTTCAACTCCATTTAAGGGGATTGCGAAAATGAAACATCTATTGACCTTGTTTGTCTTGGTCTCGCAGATTGTCTTTTCGCAAGATGTCCCTAATTCCACCAACCCTTTGCAAAGGACACCTGAATCTTTTTTTAAGGAATTGGGGCAGCAGTACGGGTACCAGTTTTTTTATTTATCGGATTGGCTTCAAAATATAGAAGTGGATGAAGAGGTGGAAGGAGCGACTATTTCCGAAATATTAAATAGAGCCCTTTCCGAAACTACCTTGAACTATTATATCCTCGAGAAGGAAAAAAAGGTGTTTCTGTTGCAAAATGGTGTCATATACGATGAGTTGCCATCAACCTTCTTTGGTGTGTCCGATTCCCTTCCTAGCAACCAGTCAACCATAACACAAGAATATATTCCGCCCCCCTCTTTTTACGAGGAACCCTCCATTCAACAATCGGGGAGGTTGCCATTGGTACGCGTTGGAAAATCTGACGAGAACAACCTAAAACCCTATTACCAGCTCTCGGGTAGAGTCATCAATTCCAAAACAGGTGAGACCATTCCCGATTTGGCAATTCGTGTCAAGGGACTTTCCAGGTTAACGGTGACCGACGAACAGGGAAATTACCAAATTGAACTACCGGCAGGCTATAATGTACTTACCACAAGTGCCATGGGTATTCGGGACACGGAAAGGGAAGTGGTGATGTACAATGATGGTACCTTGAACCTGAACCTAGAGGAAGACCTGCAGCAATTGGATGAGGTGGTAGTAGAAGCGGATGCTTTAAAAAATGTGGAGGAAACGGTTGCCGGGAATGAGGAAATTGTTTCCGAAGAGGCCAAAAACATACCCTTGGTGCTGGGCGAGCGAAATATCTTGGAGATTGCCAAAGCTCTTCCGGGGATATCCTCTGCAGGGGAAGGTGCCGCTGGACTTAATGTCCGTGGTGGTAAAACCGACCAAAACTTGATTTTATTGGATGATGCGGTTATCTACAATCCAACCCATTTTTTTGGCATTTTCCAGGCATTGAATCCCTTCACTACAGAAAAGGTGAACATCTACAAAGGAGCACCCCCGGTGGAATTTGGTGGGCGTCTATCCTCCGTCTTGGACATTGAGACCAAGAAAGGAAATACGGAAAAAATCCAGGGAGAAGGTTCCATAGGCCCTGTCACTGCAAATTTGGCCTTGGAAATCCCCTTAAAAAAAGAAGTATCATCCTTGGTAATTGGAGGTAGGGGAGCTTACGCCGATTGGATTTTGCAAGCACTCGATGAGGAATCTTTAAAAGACAGCGAGGCTTCATTTTTTGATGGAATCCTAAAATATGACCATAAAATTTCCGACAATCAGTCGGTTCAGGCAACCGCCTATTATAGTAAGGACCGTTTCAGCATCACTTCCGATTCCCTTTACAATTATAGCAACCGGTTGGCTTCGGTGGGATGGTCCCATCAATTGGGTGAGAAAACAACCGGAGCACTTTCCGTGGCCAATAGTGATTATCGGTTTGGTATTGACTATAATGGGGAGGGGAATGAAGACTTCGAGTTGGATTACGCCATCAATGAAACCGAACTGAGGTACAAGCTCCGTAATCGGATGAACGAACAGCATACCCTGGATTATGGTCTATCCGCCAAGTATTACTCGGTGAACCCCGGAAGCAAAAAACCGAAAAACGGAAATTCAAATGTGGTTCTTACGGAAATTGACGATGAACAAGCTGTGGAAGGAGCCCTTTTCATTGGGGATGATTTCAAATTGTCCGATAAGTTAACGTTGAGTGTGGGTGCCAGATATGCATTCTATGCCGCTCTGGGCAAGTCTACACAATACACCTACCAACAAGGTGCTCCCAGGAACCAGACTACCGTACAGGATACGCTGCAATATGGAAGCATGGAATCCATCAAGACTTATGGTGGTCCTGAAGGCAGGATTTCTGCTCGGTACCTCTTCACTCCCGATTTTTCGGTCAAGGCAAGTGTCAATAATGCCTACCAATTTGTACATACGTTATCGAACAACACCACGGTTTCACCTATTGACACTTGGAAACTGTCCGACCTGAACATTAGACCCCAGAAGGGATATCAGGCTGCTTTGGGATTCTATAAGAATTTTTCGGATAACATGTTCGAGTTCAGTTTGGAAGGTTATTATAAATTGATGGATGATGTCCTCGATTTTAAGACCGGTGCCAACCTGCTTTTGAATGAAAATGTGGAAACAGAAGTATTGCAGGGCGATGGGAAGGCCTATGGGGTTGAGTTTATGATGAAAAAGAATAGGGGCCATCTGAATGGTTGGTTAAGCTACACCTACTCACGTTCGTTCTATCGGTTCAATGGGGATTTTCCAGAGGAAACCATCAATGAAGGGGAGTTTTTTCCATCCAATTTTGACAAGCCACATGATATCAGCTTAATCGCCAACTATAGACTGACCAAACGGTTCAGTTTTTCCATGAACTTTGCGTACCAAACAGGTAGGCCAATAACATACCCCGTGGGAACCTTTAGGTTCAACAATGCCGATTATGTGGTCTTTAGTGATCGGAACAAATACCGTATCCCGGATTACTACCGATTGGATTTGGGCGTGAACATTGAAGGAAACCACAAAAAGAACAAGCTGGCACACAGTTTTATTACCATTCAAGTGTATAACGTTCTGGGCAGGAACAACCCGTATTCTGTGTTTTTTGTAACGGAAGATGGGGAGGTAAAGGCGCTGCAAAGCTCCATTTTTGGGATGCCCATCCCCTCCATAACCTATAATTTCAAGTTCTGATGAAGGTGAGACAATTTACATATCGCTTTATTTTGGCATTAGTGGCACTCACTTCGGTTGTGGCATGTATCGAAGAATTGGAGATAGAGACCTTGGCAGATGAAGACGAACAAGGAATTTTGGTGGTGGACGCTGTTTTGACCAACCAACTGGAGACCCAAAAAGTGTACCTGAGTAGAAGTGATATTCGGTTGGATTTGGAAACGGATACAGTATACCATCCCAGCGTTCCCTTTGGGATCAAGCCCTATGATTCGGTGAATGTTGAAACAGGTGCAACCCTACGGGTTGTGGGAAGCAATGGGGATCAATTTTCCTTTTTTGAGGGAAGGGGAGGAGAGTACCTTTCCAATACCCAGTTTGCCCTTCAATATGGAGTGGACTATACCTTGGAAATTACCACCAGCAATGGCGTGGAATATGAATCAGACCCCTTATTGGTAGAGGGAACTTCGGAAATAACAGGTCTCTATGCCGAAAAATCGGTGAACGATGCCGGTGAAGAAGGTGTAGCCATATATGCAGACAGTGATCCATCGCAGGGAAACACCAGCTATTACAGGTATAGTTATGATGAGACCTACAAGATTGTGGCCCCGTATTGGTCGGAACGGGAATTTGTACTGACCAATTATGACCCCTGTGCCTTGCCGGTTCCAACCTATGACCTTCAAATTGTGGAAAGGACTTCGGAAAACCAGGTTTGTTATAATACGATTCCTTCCAACGTCATAGATCAATTTAGTACGGCAGGTAGCCCAGATACTGGGATTTCTCGAAAATTGGTTCGATTCATAACGCGGGACAATTTTATTCTGGCACATAGATATAGCATTCTATTGAAGCAGTATGTGCAATCTCCCGAAGCGTATTCCTATTTTGAGGTGCTGAAGACACTATCAGGGTCAGAAAGTATTTTTTCCCAGGTACAACCGGGTTCCATCTATGCGAATGTCCACAGAAAGGATGGAAGCAGTGAAAATGTATTGGGCTACGTGGAGGCAGTTGGTGTATCCGAACAACGTCTGTTTTTCAACTTCGAGGATTTTTTTCCTGGAGAGGAAGATTCCAGACCGTATGCCTTCAATTGCTATTTGGCATCATCTCCAGAATCCCATAGATCCTATTGCGATAATTCTCCGGGAGGGGGAAGTAGCTGTCCACAATCCGTTATTGAACAGGTGAATTTGGAATTGATAGAATTTTATGACGAGTTTAGGGAAGATTATGGGGTGGAGTCCTCATGCCCGGGTCCCTATATTTTTACCCCAAGGATCTGCGGGGATTGTACCACCTTGGGCGATAGTGTGAAACCGGATTTTTGGGTAGATTAATGAAACAGCAAATAAAAATGGGAAAACAGTGGATTTTTTTGGCCGTTTGCTTGCTGACCGTTCTTTCGGTCAAGTCCCAATATGTGATCCAGAATCCGATAGAACTGGAAAACTTAAAGAAACTGCCCCAGGAAAAGGTGTTTGTGCACCACTCGGGACCTTTGGTATTTGTGGGGGAGTATCTCAAATATGCTTTTTACTGTTTCAATACCCAAAGCAACAAATTGAGCGACATTAGCTATGTGGGGTACGTAGCCTTGGTGAATGAACGGGGGGAATACCTTTTGGAGCAAAAAATACCTTTGGAGGAAGGATTGGCCCAAGGGGATTTTTTCATAAATACCAATGTGCCATCGGGTAATTATAAATTGTTGGCATACACCCAATGGATGAAAAACAATGGATTGGATCAAGTCTTTAAAGGGGATTTGGTCATCATCAATCCATACCAAGTGGATCAAAGTGGCTTACTTCAAAAAGAAACAGGGGAAGAGGTATTACAGGAGCCAATGACGAGTACCGAACAGGTGATGGATTCGTCCATTGTGCAGGTGCGGATGGGCAAGACCGCTTATGGTTCCCGCGAAAAAGTCAAATTTACCTTGCGAAACTATAAAGCAGCTTTGGGCAAGGGCAACTATACCCTACGGATTCAGAAGAAATCCCCATTTTCTGTGGCACCTTCCATGAATGCTATGGAGTTTGTGCCTGCTTATCTGAATGTGGCCAAGCAGATTGAAAATGAGGTTGGCAATTATATTTTTCTACCCGAGCAACAGGGGGAGCTGTTTTTTGGTAAAGCCGTGGATAGTGAAACGGGAAATCCCTCCGCAGGGACTCGAGTGGTTATGTCCATACCGGGAGACCCCTATTTTTTGGAATCCGTGAAGACCAATGCCGATGGGGGATTCTATGTTTATGTCCACGATGAGTATAAAAATGCCCAGGCACTTTTTCAAACGGATGATGATAGTAGAGTGCGATTGGAATTTGGTACTCCCAAAGAATTGGATGTTTCTGGACTGACATTCCAAAAATTCGAATTAAAACGAGCGTTTGCTGAAGCGATTAAAGAACGAAGTGTCCACAACCAGATTGAAAACCAGTTTTTTTTTTTAAAACTGTATTTTTTTATTGTGTAAAATGTAATGCGAATTATTGACAGGCCTAGTTTTTGTACTTTTCATTTGGATGATTATACTCGGTTCCCCACGTTGCAGGAAACCATGGTGGAAATATTGAGCTATGTTGGTTTCCGGAACAATGGCAATGGTGCGGACTATATTCACGTTACCCAACTTTCGGAGGATTATAGTGAGGATTTTATCCAGACACCTGCCATTGTGTTGGTAGATGGTGTCTTTATTCCCAATCATGAGGTTTTGAAGGATTTTGATGCCCGTTTGATCAAAACCA
>JAGQZL010000112.1 GCA_020434915.1 Allomuricauda sp.
TAATGTCGTACACTACTCTATTAACGCCTTTAACCTTGTTTATTATATCATTCGAGGTCTTTTGTAAGAACTCGTAGGGCAAATTTACCCAATCGGCCGTCATACCATCGGTACTTTCCACCGCACGGAGCGCCACACATTTTTCATAAGTGCGCTCGTCTCCCATGACCCCTACACTATCTACGGGTAAAAGCATGGCTCCGGCCTGCCAAACCTTATCATAAAGTCCCCATTTTTTCAATCCATCGATAAAAATGGCATCCACTTCCTGCAAAATGGCCACTTTTTCGGGAGTGATATCACCTAAGATACGAATTCCCAAACCAGGGCCTGGGAAAGGGTGTCTCCCTAAAATGTCTTCGGACATTCCCATACTTGCACCAACCCTTCGCACTTCATCCTTGAACAACATTTTCAAGGGCTCTACGATCTTCAATTTCATATAATCGGGCAGTCCCCCAACATTATGGTGGCTTTTTATGACCGCTGATGGTCCTCCACTTGCCGAAACGGATTCAATCCTATCGGGATAAATGGTGCCTTGGGCCAACCATTTTGCATTTTCCACTTTGTGGGACTCATCATCAAAAACCTCAATAAAGACCCTTCCGATGATCTTTCGTTTCTTTTCAGGGTCCGACTCGCCTTTCAACGCGTCCAAAAAACGTGCCGAAGCATCCACACCCTTCACGTTAAGTCCCATATGCTGGTATTGGTCCAATACACTCTCAAACTCATTTTTACGCAAAAGACCATTGTTCACGAAGATACAATAAAGGTGATCTCCAATGGCTTTGTTCAACAACATGGCCGCCACACTGGAGTCTACCCCGCCTGATAGTCCAAGAATCACTTTCTCGTCCCCTATTTCTTGTTTTAATTCCTCAACCGTGGTTTCCACAAAAGCATCCGGGGTCCAGTCTTGTTTCAATCCGGCAATGTTCACCAAAAAGTTTTCCAACAATTTTTTGCCATCCGCAGTGTGGTACACCTCTGGGTGAAACTGGATGCCATACGTAACCTCCCCATCTATTTTAAAGGCTGCATTTTCCACATCATGGGTGCTGGCAAGTCGTATACTACCTTCAGGCAATTCCTTAATGGTATCCGAGTGGCTCATCCACACTTGGCTGCCCTCTCCAATTCCATTCAAAAATTCTTCACCTCCCTTAACAAAGGAAAGATTGGCCCTACCATATTCCCGGGTTGCCGACGGTGCCACATTACCTCCGTGAAAATGGGAAAGGTATTGTGCCCCATAACAAATGCCCAACAAAGGTTTTTTTCCTTTAATGTTGGAAAGATCGGGGTGTGGAGCGGCATCTGACCGAACAGAAGAGGGTGATCCCGAAAGTATCACCGCTTTGTATTCTGAAAGGTCTTCAGGCAGTTTGTTGTATGGTTTGATCTCTGAGTAGATATTGAGTTCCCGAACGCGCCTTGCGATCAATTGAGTGTACTGGGAACCGAAGTCTAGGATAAGTACGTTGTTATGCATGGGCAAAAATAGCAATTTGCTTTAGTTGGAAAAGTATCTTTTTAAGGATATTTATGATAAGTTTTTCAACGAAATCCAGCAGTTTGAAATTCAACGTAGAAGCATTGCATTCTAATTGATTTTTATGCATTTGACGAACCCTTAACCTAATGTAGTTTTTTTCTTAATAGAATTCGTCATTTCTTTGCGGTTCCAAAACAAACCAAACCAATGATCAAAGGTTTTATTTTTGATTTAGACGGGGTCATTACCGATACCGCGGAACTCCATTTTGAAGCATGGAAAAAATTGTCTGATGAGATGGGTTGGTATTTTGACCGTGAGCTCAATGAACAGCTAAGGGGCATTTCCCGATTGGATTCGATCAAGGTGATCATGAACCATAACAAGGTTTCCCTTACCGATGATGCCATTACCGAATTGGCCACCAAAAAAAATGATATGTATGTGGCCAGCTTGGACAGCATGACCCAAGATGACTATTTACCAGGTGCCAGGGAACTGCTCACCCACTTAAGAACAGAAGGCTTTAATGTTGCTTTGGGAAGTGCCAGCAAGAATGCCATAAAAGTTTTGGAGCAATTGAACGCCACCCACTTTTTTGATGTGATTGGTGATGGCAACAGTGTGACTAAAAGCAAACCGGCTCCGGATATTTTTCTGTATGCTGCGGACAAAATGAACCTACCGGCAAACAACTGCATCGTTTTTGAGGATGCCGAAAAAGGTATTGATGCTGCCAAGACAGGTGGGTTTTATAGTGTTGGCATTGGTCCTGAAGAACGCGTAGGCCATGCAGACCTGAGGTTCAACACCATGAAGGAGGCCACACTTTTTGAGGTAAAGTCTTTTTTTAAGGAGCTTTTCTAAGTATTCCCTCTGACATCCTTACCACAAAACCCTCTTTTTCAAAAAGTTGAGGTAAAATCCCTATTTTTAGAGGATAATTCAGCCTCCATGATGACCAGAATCCTATGTTTGTCCTGCCTACTACTCATAAGTAACAGCTTTCTCTATGCACAAAAGGACAAAAAACTGGACAGCCTATTGGAAGTCAATTCACGCAAATCAGCAGACACCTCAAAAATAAAAACGCTCCAAGCCCTTTTTACCCATCTGAGACATCAAGATGCACAAAGGGCATTCGCCTATAACAAGCAGTCCTTGGAACTTTCCAATCAATTGAATTTTTCAGTGGGCCAAGGGGTTGCCTACCTTAATATGGCCTATTACTATCGTTTTTTACCCAATTTGGATTCATCAAGATACTGCTTTGAAAAATCCATGGACATTCTAAAAAAAGCCGATAAAAAGAAACATCTTTGGACTACATTAAATGAATACGCTACACTTGAAACATTGCAGGGCAATTTTAAAAAAGCCCTGGATTTAGCCGATGAGGGTGAGAAAATTGCCAAGGAGCTCCACAGTAGTCTGCACCTAGTGGATAATCTACAAAGAAAAGCCACCATTTATATGGATACCGGGGATTTTGATCTTTCTATGAAAGAGGTGTTAAAGGCTTCAAGGATTTTGGACACCATCTCCCCGCCAAACCCAAAAAGAAAAGCCGTTGCCTTGGCAGACATAGGAAGAATAGAAATGCTGCGGGGCAATTATTACCTGTCTTTGGAGCCCTTGGAAAAATCATTGGAAATTTTCAAAAATATAAAGGACGATCAATGGATTGCCACTATTTATATAGAGATTGGCAATGTTTATTGGTACCTCAATGATTATGACAGCTCCCTCAAAAACTATGAGGAAAGTTTGGCAATCAGTTATCGCATGAACCGGGATGATTATATTGCCGCCAATCTGACCAACATGGGATTGATCTTGCAGGACATGAAGCAATATGATAAAGCAATAGACTATCTTCTAAAAGGCAATGCTGTCACCAAAAAAATTGGTTCCATCAATAATCTTATCATTAGTCACAACGATATCGGGACTGCATATTTCAAAAACGGAGAGTTTGAAAACTCCATCATCAACCATAATAGAGCCATTAAAATGGCAGATTCCATTAAGGCCCTTGATATTTTGGGCGATGGATATCTTGGCCGTTCCAGATCTTATGAAAAAATGGGAAACTATGAACAGGCCCTATCCGACCAGAGAAACTATCAAAAAATAAATGACAGTGTTTTCAATATTCAGAAAGCAAAACAAATTGACGAGTTGAAAACCCAATATGAAACTGAAAAAAAAGAGCAGCAAATCATATTGCTGGAGCAAGAGGCCAAGGTCAGCCAACTTCAAAAAGCACTCTTGGGCGGAGGGTTGGGTCTTTCTGTATTGGTTTTGGGTTTTGGGTTTTATGGTGTTCGACAAAAACTAAAACGGAACAAAGCTGAAAAGGAAAAGGTAGATGCAGAATTGGCCTTCAAGAAAAAAGAACTAACCACCCATGCCCTGCATTTGGCGAAAAAAAACGAAGTGTTGGAAGGTTTAAAACAAAAAGCGGAAGAACTTAAAAAAGAGGAAGCATCCACTAAGGGATACCAACAACTCATTCGAACCATCAATTTTGATCTACAGGACGACACTAATTGGAAAAACTTCTCCCACTATTTTGAGCAGGTCCACAAAGATTTCAACAAAAATGTAAAGACCAAGTTTCCGGATATCACTTCCAATGAGCTCCGATTGTTGGCCCTGATGAAAATGAATCTTTCCTCCAAGGAAATTGCCAATATTCTAAACATATCCCAGGAGGGCATTAAAAAGGCGCGCTATCGACTTCGTAAAAAACTGAACATCGTCACCGAGGATTCCCTACAGGATTTGGTATTGAACCTTTAAATTTCCCAACCGTACTGTCCACTTCATGTCCCTTGCTTTTTAAAGGGGTGTCCCCCTTTTGTCCACCCCATTTTTTTCACCCCTCAAAATCAACGCTTTAAGTTTGACCTGTCATGAATTTGACAACCGTTTTGTGGTCTTGCTCGGGTAAGGGCTGCAGACCGTTACCGAGCGAGTCACACAAAACATATCAAGAAGTTCAACCACAAAACAAAAAGCGATGAAAACAACATTTAAGTTATTCCGCAGATTATTTTCGATTGTCTTTCTATTGTTTGCCTTGGCCTGTAGCAAAGATGAATCCACAACTCCTCCAAAAGAAGGTGAAGAAGTGGAAGTACTCCCAAGTACTATTTCCACCTCTGAATTTGAAACCGATGAAGGCGAAATCGGCATTAGCATCAGCGGTAGGGATATTGCCAGAAAGGGCTACAAGCCATTCAGTGCTGTAATATCGATAGAATCCACCTCAACCATTGAAGATCAAACAATACTTTTCGATGAACTGAACAACTTGGCCAATCTTTCCTTTAAAAATGAAGATTTGGATGATGCCCTTGAGAGCGAACTGAAAGAAGGTGTTCCTGTACAAGTAACTGTATTGGATAAGGATGATGCCGTATTGGCCACTCGAAATTTTTCAAAATTATCCTTTGGTGCAAGTCCCAATGAAGAAGTAATCAACTCTGATAGGTTGGATGACCTGTACGCAGAAGTATCCTTGAGGGAAGACATGAGATATTACATGCAAATGGTCAACAAAAACAATGAGGTTTACGGGGTACCTGGCTCACAACGATATCCAGATACAGGCAACCTAGCAGCAGATTTAAGGGCCCGCGAAATTTTGAATTATGCGGAAGATCCCGATTATTTTGAAAGATATACTACTTACCAATTTTCCAAAATTCCAGGTAATGAGAATTATTATTCCATCTCGGTGCACAATAACAACGATATTCACTATCTGTACATGTATGGTGGCATAGTCAGAATCCAGAGCAAAGCCAACCTAAATAGAAATGGAGGCAATACCAATGTGGTCAATTATCCAAATTACTGGTTCAAAATTGAGAAGGAAGGCCCAGGTCTGTTCAAAATAGTGCCCAATGGGGCAGATAATCCATTGGTGCATTCGGGGGCGAACTTTGTTCCGGCAGCCAACAGTGATCCAGATGAGCCCCTCTATTTTAGGATATTGCTTTTTGACATTGATTGGGACATAGTGGCCATAGACTCAAAATTCATGAAACCAATTATGCCTCCGTCCGCCACCAATAGTGCTTATAACAGTACTTTGAGAAATTGCAGCAGTGGTTCGCTGACCCAAACCGTTGGAGAAACCACCACCATTACAACGACCCAAACTGCCGGTTGGGAAGAAAGCATGTCAGTATCCACGACCCATACCGGAAGTGTTTCGGTAACCATATCGCACGAGGCTGAAACAAAATTCTTTGGAACAGGGGGCAAAACAACTGGTTCAATAACAGGTTCCTATGAATATTCCAAAGAGCGCACGGCAACCAACACAAAATCTGGAAGTTTAAGTACCGAAAAATCGGTGCAGGTTTCTGTATCCAGGGAAGTAGGGGTACCTCCAGGTACAGCCATTGCTGTCGCCGATATTTATCAGCAGTACACAAACATAAAAGTCCCATTTGTACAGCGATTCAGGATCTCCGGTAAATACCAAGAGGATAATAGCGAATTAACGGGACACGAAATATTGACCCAGTTTGCATTTAACAGTTTTACCGGTGTGGTGACTGATGTCCAAGCCAATTTTATTGAGGTTACGGTTCGAGGCACCACCACCATTGACCGGATTATTGAAACGTCCACCGAAACAAGGGACATCCCCAACGCTTGCAATTAAGTGTACCTAATCCTAAAAAACAAAAAGCCCCGGGAACCACTCCGGGGCTTTTCAATAAAATCAAAACCAACCTAAACATATGAGTTAACCAACTCAAAATATTTACTTTTTCATAGCAATTTTCACTACTAAAACAACCCAGATAAAAAATACCCTACCTAGTTTTCTATTTTTTTTTGAAAAAAAGTGATTTTTTTTGGACAGTTAAGCTACTTCAATGTTTCAATACTATGAACTCCCCACAAAATGGATCTAAGGTAGCCAACAGAAGTGGGATGAACGCATCGCCCATTTCAAGGTACATTTCCGAAAAATTCAACTGCCGTTCTTGCAGCGATTGATTGGGAAACAATTCGTTTTGTAGCTGTGTAAGGCGGGTCACATGATCTTTCAATTTCCTTTTCTGCGCCTTCAGCAATCTTTTTTCCAGATTGTCCAACCCTTTTATCTGCTTTATCTCTTGGGCCTTCACGGCACCCAGAAAGCTTTGGTCCGTTTGCTCTGCAAGCTCGTAAAGGTGTTTGAACTGCTCCTCCAGCAACTTTTTTTGGGGAGTGAAATCAATATCAATATTGGAAATATCCCGAATCTTTTTATTGATCAAAGAATGTTGCTTCAGAAACAAATGGGCCACTTTCAATTCCATTTTTGCTACTTTCTCCGACTGTTTCTCAGTAATCATCAGTACCGAGTTACGAAGCATAAGCATGGGAAAGGTCACCCCCATTTCCTCAAAATAGGACTTGAATTCCAACCAGTAGGCCAACTCGCCACCCCCACCTATGTAACAGAGATTGGGTAAGATTACTTCTTGGTACAACGGTCTGCCCACTACGTTGGGCGAAAATCGTTCCGGATAGGTATGAAGTTCTTCTTTCAGTTCCTCCGGAGTAAAATCGATATGGGTATTTATGACGTGTAGCTTTCCATTTTTTTCGACAATCCGCTCCCGGAGTCCATCCTTTAAATAGAAATAGTTGATTTCCCTAGGATTGACTTGGATGGTATAATCGGCTGAAGCCTTTGACAAAGTTTCTGTGGTTTCGGTCACTTTTTTATAGGCGACTTTTTCCAAAATATCTTTTTCAGCGTAGGGAATCAATAATCTTTTCAATTCCGGGTCATCCCCATCCACTATAACCAATCCTTGGTCCGCAAAAAGGGCGTTGGCCAAAAACCGGGTGGCATCTGCAAGAGTATCGTGCTCTAAATAGGCTTGTTTGAACAGGTTTCTAAGGTTATTAGCCAAACCGGATGGGCCCAACTCCACTGAAAACATGTCAAAAACCTCGTCCAATCCATCGGTGGATAATCTTCCTACTGCTCCTTTGGCCTTTCTGTTCCATCTAACCTTTTTGCCATGTAGGTTGAAATAATTGATTTCATCAAAATCATGGTCCTCAGTTGCCATCCAATACACGGGAACAAAATTGTTGTCCGGATGGTTTTCCTTCAGTTTTTTGGCCAAGTTGATGGTGGAAACAATCTTGTACAAAAAATACAAGGGACCCGTGAACAGGTTCAACTGATGCCCCGTAACCACAGTGAAGGTATTCCCATCGCCCAATGACACAATATTTGAGTCCGTATCATCAGAAACTTCGAAACCTTCATATTGTAATTTTAATGCTTTGACAAGCACGGTCCTATGCGATTTGGGGAAACTTCCCTTCTTCTCATCTATCTGTGCCGCAAAATTTTCTGGTGTCGGATATTGGTTGAAGAACGGTTTTAAATCTTCATGTTGGTCGAGGTAATCACAAATAAGTTTGGAAAAATAACCTGTTTCCTTAAAGGGTATACAATCTACGTCCATTAAAACTGAATGAGGTGTTCAAAGATAACTCACTTCTTTTTTAGTCGTACTAAAAATACGTTAATTGCATTTTTCGCAAATCACAATGTCCGTCAATATAAAAATTAGGCGACTGGAATAATTTATTAGTAGATTTGATATTCCAACAAATTCAACCAAACATGATTCGATCATTACTTTCCCTCATTCTTTTATTTTCCATTACCGCATCTGCACAACAACTAAAGTCACCCTCAGAGTTTTTGGGGTATGAACTCGGCACCGAATTTACACGCCATCATGAAGTGGTGGACTATTATGAATACTTGGCGGAAGCCGCTCCGGATAGGGTGAAACTTACCGTTTATGGGCAGACCAATGAGCGTAGACCCCTTATTTTGGTATACGTGTCCTCTGCTGACAATATTTCAAATCTGGAATCCATCCGACAAGAACATCTAAAGGATACCGATGGCAGTGGCACCTTAAAAAAGGCCATTGTATGGTTGAGTTATAACGTACATGGGAATGAAAGTGTGTCCACCGAAGCTTCCATGAAGACCATTTATGAGCTATTGACCAAAAAAAGTTCCTATTTGGAAAACACCGTGGTGATCATGGATCCCTGTATCAACCCTGATGGAAGGGACCGATACAGCAATTGGTACAACCAGTATAAGAACACACCCAACCAAGTGGACCCCAATAGCAAGGAGCACCATGAAGGTTGGTGGAGCGGAAGAAGCAACCATTACATGTTTGACCTGAACCGGGACTGGGCCTGGTTAACACAAAAAGAAAGTCAACAACGACTAAAGGTATTCAACGATTGGTTGCCCCATGTGCATGTGGATTTCCATGAGCAAGGAGTGAACAATCCCTATTATTTTGCGCCTGCTGCGGAGCCTTATCAC